>JADZET010000071.1 GCA_020850375.1 Phycisphaeraceae bacterium
TCGACTGGCCCGACCGCTGGGTCCACGTCCGCCCCAGCAACACCGAGCCGATCATCCGCCTGATCGCCGAGGCCAAAGAGCCCAAGGCCGCCCAGGACCTGCTCAACCAGGTCCGCGCCTGCATGGCAAAGCTGTAGCCGCTAGAATCAGAATTCAGGAATTTTCACCACGGAGAACACGGAGAGCACAGAGAAGACACGGAGCAAATCCTCAACTACTCGATGAATCGAACTCCGTGTCCTCGGTGCCCTCCGTGGTGAACTGTCTTAGGTATTGAGCCCCAGCGCCGCCGCGTCACGATCGCTCAGCACGCCGCCGTCGGAGCGTGGTTTCACCGTCCCGTCGCGCTTCCACGACCGCTGGCAGCGCGGCTCGCCCCGCAGGTCCTGCACCGCGATCGCCGAACCCTCGGCACCCCCGGAAGCCCACGCAAACCGGCTGATGCCACACAAATCCGCCAGATCGACCACATCGATCGCCTTCGCGTCCACGCCTTCCGGGGGCGGCGGGGGAGCAACCAACCCAAGGTCCAGCGGGTTGTCGATCCCCTGCGTCTGCCGCGCCTGCTCGAGCGCCTTGAGCCAGCCATCCCGCCCCCGGAAGATCGCCTCCCACGCCGCATGGGGCTGCACGTCCGGCAGCTCACCGACGCTCGGGAAGGATTGGAGATGAACACTCTCGATCGCCTCGGGCTTCTGCTGATGCAGCGCCGCCCACGCCTCCTCCGATGTGTGCGGCAGGATCGGCGCCGCCAGCCGAATCAGCGAACTGGCCAAGTGATAGATCGTCGTCTGCGTCCGCCGCCGGCGCGGGCTGTCGGGCTTGTCGCAGTAGAGTCGGTCCTTCACCGCCGCCAGATACACCGCCGAGAGCGTGTCATTGCAGAAGTTGAACAATTCCTCTCGCACCCCGCGGAAATTCAGCTCGTTGTAGTCCTTCGTCGTCTGCTCGATGAGCCTGCAAAGCTCGCCGAGGATCCACGCGTCGACGCTCGCCGCGTCCGCTGGTCCGAACTTGTACCCGTCCTTCGACGGCGTGAAATCGCTCAGATTGCTCAGCAGGAACCGCCACGTGTTGCGGACCTTGCGGTATTCCTCTCCCGCGTTCTGAAAGAATGACAGATCGACCTTGATGTCATTGTCCGTGTTCAGGCTCGCCACCCACCACCGGCAGACGTCCGCGCCGAAGTCCTTGAGCAGGTTGTCCACTTCGAGCGTGTTGCCCAGGCTCTTGGACATCTTCCGCCCGTCCTTGTCGACCATGAACCCATGCGTAAAGATCGCCTTGTAAGGCGCCTGGCCCGTAGCGCCTAGCGACAGCAGCAGCGAAGACTGGAACCATCCACGATGCTGGTCCGAGCCCTCGACGTAGAGGTCCGTCGGCACCGCCTCCTGGCCCAGACGCTTGCGCACCATGCCACTCCACGACGTGCCCGAGTCCACCCACACGTCCAGCGTGTCGCCCCCCTTCTGCAGGCCTGCCAGCCCCGACGGCTGTGCGGCCAGCGCCTTGACCCACTGCGGCGCCGCCGGATCCTGGGCCGGGTCGTACTTGGCCAGCAGCTTCGCCGGCTCATCGCGGAACCACGCGTCCGACCCCTGCTGCGCCACCACCGCCGCCACCGCGCGCATACTCGCTCCCGTCAGCAACAACTGGTCCTTGCCGGGCCCGTAGAACGCCGGGACCGGCACCCCCCACGACCGCTGCCGTGAGATACACCAGTCCGGACGCGTCTCGATCATCCCCCGCAGCCGGCTGCGACCCCAGCTCGGCAGGAACGTCACGTCCTTCTCAATCACCTCCACCGCCCGGGCACGCAGTGAGGCCGATCGACCCTTGATCGCAAAAGGCTTGTCCACGCCGACGAACCACTGCTCCGTGGCCCGGAAGATCACCGGTGTCTTGCCCCGCCAGTCGTGCGGATAGCTGTGGGTAAAGACGTGGTCATGCAGCAGATGCCCCGATGTCCGCAGGCGTTCAACCACCAGCGCATTGGCCTGCCAGACCGTCTTGCCCCGCAACCAGTCCGGTGCCGAGTCGTCGAACGTGCCGTCCGCCAGGACCGGGCAGTACACCCGGAGGCCGTGCTTCTGACCGGTCTGATAGTCCTCCACGCCGTGCCCCGGCGCGGTGTGCACCATGCCCGTGCCGTCCTCGAGAGTGACATAGTCCGCCGCGACCGTCGGCCGATCGTCCCGATCCGCGATGAACGGATGCTTGTACGTCAGCCCGGTCGCCACCAGATCAGCCCCGGTGCACTGACCGAGCTTGCTCACCTTGATCGCCCCAGACATCGCCAGCACCTTGTCGACCAGCGCGTCAGCCAGGATCGCGTGACACACCCGGCCCTGATGCTCGAACCGGACCAGCCGATACGCCGACGGTGCCGACACCGCCACCGCCATGTTGGCCGGCAGCGTCCACGGCGTGGTGGTCCAGATCAGATAACTCACCGCCACACCGGCCGACGCTCCCAACGACGCGGGCAGCTTCCGGGAGTCCGTCACGTCAAACAGCACGTAGACGCTCGTGTCCTGGCGGTCGTAGTATTCAAGCTCCGCCTCCGCCAGGGCCGTCTGGTTGTCCGGCGACCAGTGCACGGGCTTGAGCCCCCGAAAGACAATGCCCGCTTCCACCAGGTCCGCCAGCACCTCCAGTTCAGCCGCCTCGTACCGGGCGTCCATCGTGATGTAGGGATTGTCATAGTCCCCCAGCGTCAAGAGCCGCTGCATCTGCCCGGACTGGAGTTTGATGAACTTGTCCGCGTAGTCCGCGCAGCGATTGCGGATCTGCATGGGGACCATGCCCCGCGCCTTCTCGCCCAGCTCGCTGACGACCTTGTGCTCGATCGGCAGCCCGTGGCAGTCCCACCCCGGGATGTACGGCACGTCGAAGCCCGCCATCGTCTTGGAGCGCACCACCAGGTCCTTGAGCACCTTGTTTAAGAGATGCCCCAGGTGGATCGGCCCATTGGCATAGGGCGGCCCGTCATGGAAGACATAAGGCTTCGCCCCGCTCGCGGACCGCGCCTGGCGGATCTTCTCGTAGAGCTTCTGCTGCTGCCAGCGTTTGAGCGTGGCCGGCTCGTTCTGCACCAGGTTGGCCTTCATCGGGAAGGCCGTCTTGGGCAGGTTCAGCGTGTCCTTGTACGACTTCTGGGCGGTGGGTTGCGTCATGGCGGGGACTCAGGGCCTGTTTTGGAGCCAAAACAAGCATCATACCCCACAAACCGCCCCCGGTCAGGCGAACAGCGACCCCTCCGTCTCCCGTGGCGACTGGCCCCCCAGCAGTTCCTTCAGCGGCACGGCTAACCGCTGAAACTCCGCCGCGGGCAGGCTCACCGTCCGCCACCGCTCGCTGCGGTGCCGCATCGCCGCCTGGTAGTCGTTCAGCCGCACCGCCAGCACCGCGTACCACCGCTTGCCCGACTCGAAATAGTCCATGAACAGCGACGCCGGCGGGGCCGTGTCGCACCAATAGAGAAACGCGAACACCGCCATGAACCCCGTGCCGAAGATCCCCTCCCACATCCGCAGGCTCTCGACGTCGTCGCGCGTCACCCAGTTCTGAAGCCCTCGATTCCCTGGCCCGGAGTGCTTGCGGCCCTTGACGTCCACCAGCAGGTTCGCCCCGTGGGGCCCATACACAACGAAATCAAAACTTTTAAGTGAACTCACCCCGGCGGCCGAACCGCTCCCATTCAAAGACCGCGGGGCCAGCGCCCGCTTGGCCTCGTCCACCGCCACGTAGGGGATCGCCTGCTGCCGGAGATAGACTTCGAACGCCTGGTCGTAGTGGAATCGTCGCTGAGCCATGGGTGTAGGTCTGAGGGGGGTTGGATGAGGGTTGAGGGAAAAAAGCTTCAGCGCTTGCGATATTTGACGGTTCCACTGCCTCCAAGAATGCCCAGATCGATCAGCACAGCCAGAACGACCAAGACAAGATACCACCCGTCAACCGCTCCCGCCTGGTTCTTCGCCAGCGCGTAGGTCAGCATCGTCAGCGGCATGAAGAAGAACCCCAGCACCGGCCAAAGGGCCGTCTGATACGCCCGGCTGAAATAATCCGAGCTCAGCCAGACCAGCAGGATGGTCAGCCGCGGGAAAACCAGCGCCAGAATGGCCATAAGGCAGGGCACGCTTGGCCTCCTTGTCCAGCCTGTTCGTCCCCCCACCGGACAACCCGTCCGGCCCAACTACCCGCGAGCCCGGCAAGTCATTGCGCCGGTTCTTCCTTCGGCTGCTCCTCTTTCTTCTTGTCGCCGAACAGCCCGCCGATCCCCTTTCCCACGCCCTCGATCGCCTTGCCGGCCCCTTCGACCGCTTTCCCCGCCGTCTGGCCCACCTGCTTGCCCACGTCCACCACCGTCGTCCCCACCTCGCCGACGACCTTCACGCCGAGCTCGCCCACGCCCCCGAGTTTGTCCAGCCCGCCGGCGAGTTCCTTGGTGATGTCGCCAGGCAGCGACAGTCCCTTCTGCACCACGGCCGCCATGATCGCCTTGGTCACCACCCCCGACAGGTCCGCCAGCATCACGCCCTTGTCGCCGGCCGTGCCGATGTTCTCCAGCTCGATCTCGGGGATCTGGACCTGCTGCCGCGTGATCGCACCGCCCACGGGCATCATGTCCACGTCCACCGTGATGTTCTTGAGGACCAGCTTGCGCACGATGAACTTCTTGCCCGGCGCCTCCTCCTTCGCCGGCTCCTCCGCCGTGCCCTGGAGCTTGGCCAGGTTGTCCAGGATCACCTGATAGTTGGCCTTGCCCTCCTTCTTCTGCAGGCTCATGGTGATGTCCGACAGCGACAAGAGCGGCAGCTCCACCGTGTCGCCCATCAGCGACTTGATCGAGACCTCCGTCACGCATTGCCCCATGGTGAAGAAGTAGGGCTTGTCGTACCCTTCCGGGTTGGAGATCTGCATACCCTTGAGCTCCACCCGCCCGCCGAACACCGAGATGTTGGCCGAGTCCAGCGACGCCGGCACGCCCAGGGCGTAGCTCGCCCCGTAGTCCACCCCCGCCTTGACCAGGTGGTTCAGGCTCAGGAACACCACCATCCCCGCCACCACCAGCACAGCCAGGAGCACCCCGACCCCGATCAGCACTTTTCGCATCGCTCGCATGGCATTCTCCTTACGCGGACCGCTTCGGCCGCGGTTTGTTTCATACAATCATACGTCCCAAGGCGTCTAAACCCCACCCCTCCGGTGTTCCAGGATCCCTCCGCATGCCCCCGAGCGGCCACGACAAACACATGCTCCGGGCCCTGGCGCTCGCCCGGCGTGGCCGAGGGGCCGTCGAGCCCAATCCCATGGTCGGGGCCGTCCTGGTCCGTGACGGCAGGGTGCTGGGTGAGGGTTTCCACCCACGCTTCGGCGGCCCCCACGCCGAGGTCGTCGCCCTTCAGGCCTGCCGTGACGCGGGCCTCAATCCCAAGGGGGCCGACCTTTACGTCACCCTCGAGCCCTGCTGCCACCATGGCAAAACCCCCCCCTGCACCGACGCCCTGATCCAGGCCGGCATCGCCCACGTCTACGTCGCCACCACCGACCCCAACCCCCGCGTCGCCGGCAAGGGCACGTCTAGGCTGCGCAAGGCCGGCATCGCCGTCGAGCTCGGGCTCTGCCGTCGCGAGGCCCAGCAACTGATCGAGCCCTTCGCCAAGTTCATCACCCGCGGCCTTCCTTACGTCACCCTCAAGTGGGCCCAGACCGTCGACGGACTGATCGCCACCCGCGAGAACGACAGCCGGTGGATCAGCAACGCCCAGAGCCGCAGATGGGTCCACCAGCAGCGCGCGATGGCCGACGCCGTCCTCATCGGCATCGGCACCGCCCTGGCCGACGACCCCCTGCTGACCGCCCGCGGCCTCCGCTCCCGCCGCAAGGCCCGCCGCGTGGTCGTCGACCCCAGCCTCCGCCTGCCGACGAACAGCCAGCTCGTCCGTTCCCTGGACAGGTCCAAGGCGTCCCCCTTGCTCGTGGCCGTCAGGCAGCGCCTCATGGATAACCCCCCCCTCCGCATGAAGGACATGGCCAAGGCCGGCGTCGAGTTCATTGGCTTGCCCCCCCTCGACCCCAAGGGCGACCCCTCTATCCTGGCCCTCGAACCCCTGCTGCGACACCTGGCCGCCCAGCACGACGCCACCCATGTCCTGGCCGAGGGCGGCTCAACGCTCAACGGCCACCTCCTCCGCCAGGGCCTGGCCGACGAGCTGGCTGTCTTCATCGCGCCAATACTCCTGGGCGACGCCGGGGCCGTCCCGGCCGTCAGCGGCTTCTGGCCCGCGCGCATCGACCAGGCCATCACCCTCGAATTGCGCGACACCCAGCGCCTCGCCGACGACCTGCTCCTGACCTACCGCGTGCCCCCCCCGATCGCGTCCCGAAAACGCAAAAAAGATACAAGACAAGCCAAACACCAGACTTAAGACAATATCCCCACGGCGCATCCCCACCCTTGATCGGATACAATAGACGTTTTGCCCCAGTCCAACCGGAGCCCACCGCTTGAGTCGAACCCGCATGCTCGTGGCCGTCAGCTCCCCCTGGGCCAGCGAAAAGCTAGCCGGCCCCATCGCTGACTTGGCCAAACGCCTCGACGCCGTGGCCGTCATCGCCCACGTCGCCCAAAGCCAGGAGGAGGACGAGCACGAGTCCGACGCCAAGAACCGCGGCGAGGAGACCCTCAAGCTCCTGGCCCAGAGCCTCCAGCAGGCCGGTGTCGAGGCCGAAGGGGTCATGCTCTTTTCCAACGACGTCGCCCGGGCTCTGCTCAACACCGCCAAGAGCCGCAACTGCTCGCTTGTCGTCCTGGGCCTGACCGGCAAGGGCGTGCTCAAGCGCCTGATCGCCGGCGACGTCCCCGGCAACGTCATCCGACAGGCCGACATCCCCGTCCTGCTCTGCCCCGCCAACTGGAACGGACTGATCTAACAGCCCCCGTGCCGCCGGGCTCAGTTCGTCGCGCCACCTGCCTGTCCGACTGGCTAAACCCCCTCGACCACCACAATGTGCACCTGTCCCGGCCCATGCACGCCGGTGATCAGGATGCCCTCGATATCCGCCGTCTTGCTCGGCCCAGTAATAAACGCCTGGCTCGACGGCAGTTCGCGTCCTGGAATCCCCTTCATCCTCGCCCAGTAGTCCACCATATCCGGCAGGATGTCGCTCTGCCGCACGATCGCCACATGCACCGGCGGCACCAGGCTCAGCCCCCGGCTGTGCCCCGCGTCCGACGAGCAGATCAGCGTCCCCGTCTCGGCCAGCGCCGCGTGCACGTCCGTGATCCCCGCGTCGAGCCCGTACTGCTCCGCGAAGCCCGGCGTGGCCCTCCAGTCCACCACCTCCATGCCCTTGCGCCGCAGCGAATCGTTGAGCGACACCGCCTGGGGCAGGCTCCCCACGCTCGCCGCCACCCGCCTGGCCCCAACCTTCTCCAGCAGCCCCATGACCGTGCGGACCAGTTCGTCCGGCTTGATCCGGCAGACCGTCATCCCCACCTCGCCCGCCCGCTGAGCGAACAGCGCCACCACGTCCTCGCTCGCCGACGCCAGCCGCACCAGCTTGGGATCGACCGCCGGCGGGGGAGGCACCGCCTGCCCGCTGATCCGTCCAATCGCCTGCCGGACTGGCGTCAGGAACGTCTGCCGATCGACCCCCAAAACGGTGCCAGGAACCGTTTTCGAAGAAACGGTGTCGGACACCGTTTTGATGTGATTGATCGTAAATTCCTTGCTCATGGCCTGTTCTGTCCGTCCCACCATTGCCTAAAACTCTTGGCCGGCGGCGTGGGCATGTCCCGCTGGCTCGTCCACCCGCCGACCGGCCCCGGAAGGTCGTTCAGCCACCCCCGCGACCGGTAGGGATCGCCCGACTCGAGCGTCCCCGCCACGTGCGCCTGCCAGCGGAAAAACAATTTCTGCGCCCACCCACCCAATCGGTACGTCCAGCCCCGGCACAGACTCCTGGCCCACATCCGGTACATCAGCCGATCCGACCACTTCGTGATCCGCTGGCTCACCATCTCCGCACGAAGCTGGATGAGGTACTTCGGGATATTGATCTTCACCGGGCACGCCTCGTAGCACGCCCCGCACAACGAGCTGGCGTTGGGCAGGTCCGGGTAGTTGGCCAATCCCCGGAACATCGGCGTGATCAAGGCCCCGATCGGCCCCGAATACA
>JADZET010000072.1 GCA_020850375.1 Phycisphaeraceae bacterium
GCTGACTTCGACGGCGACGGCCGTCAGGAGATCATCGTCGGCGGCTACGGCAACCTGCTCTGGTACGACCCCCGCACCGGCAAGCGCGGCGTCATCGCCTCGATCTGCTGTCACGTCGGCCTCTGCGCCGCCGACGTCGACGGTGACGGCAAGCCCGAGCTGATCACCAGCCAGGTCAGCCACCCCGACGACCCAACCCAACCCCACGTTCCGCAGAACCAGTACGACAACAAGAACCGCTACGTGCTGGCCGTCTACAAGCCCAGCGGCTCGCTCGACCAGCCCTGGAAGCGGACCATCATCGACCCCGACATGCAACACGGCGGCCCGCATGACATCACCTTCGCCGACGTCGACGGCGACGGCCGCGGCGAGATCGTGACCAATTTCATCGGCTCACCCGCGGGTGTTTACATCTATCGCCGGCCCGCCAAGGGCGAGGAATACTGGCCCCGCCACGTCGTCCAGAATCAGTGTTTCGAGGAAGGCCTTGACGTGGCCGACCTCGACGGCGACGGCAAGCCCGAGATCGTCTCCGGCGTCCATTGGTACAAATCCCCCCCGGCCGGCCCCTACAGCGGCCCATGGACCCGCGGCATGATCGCCCCGAGCTTCCGCGAGATGGTCCGCCTGGCCGTCTTCGACGTCAACGGCGACGGCCGGCCCGACGTGGTCATGGTCGAATCCGAAAACCTCGAGGGCCGGATGTCCTGGTACGAGAACCGCCCGGCCGAGGACGGCGGCATCGAGTGGGTCGAGCACCCCATCGACCACGAGCCGATCTACTACGGCCACTCCCTGGGCGTCCGCAAGGAAGGGAGTGAGACCGTCATCTTCCTCGGCGAGATGGCCGGCGGCGGCTGGAACGCCCCCTACGCCTTCCAGGCCCGCCTGATGGAATACCGCAGCGCCGACGGCGGCCGTTCCTGGTCGCGCCGAATCCTCTTCAGGGGGGCCGGCACCCACGAGGCCGACGTGGCCGACCTCGACGGCGATGGCGTGCTCAAGATCGCCGGCAAGGAATGGCGCATCCCCAAGGTCCAGCTCTTCGAGCCTCGCCCCAAGGACGTCGTCGCCCCGCGCTTCAAGCACCGCATGATCGACCACGACAAGCCCGAGACCGCCACCGACATCGTCGCCGCCGACGTCGACGGTGACGGCCGCCAGGACGTCATCTGCGGCTGCTGGTGGTACCAGGCCCCGACCTGGGAGCGGCACGCCATCCTGCCCGAGAAGATCTCGCAGGTCATCGCCGCCGTCGACCTCGACCGCGACGGCAAGGCCGAGCTGATCGCCATCCTCCGCAAGGACGGCCAGCAGGGCTACGGCGGCCTCTCGAGCGACCTGGTCTGGCTCAAGGCCATGGATCCCGTCAAGGGCCAGTGGCAGGTCCACGCCATCGGCAAGGGCGCCGGCGACTGGCCCCACGGCAACACCGTCGCCCCGCTCCTCCCCGGCGGACGCCTCGCCCTGGTCACCGCCTACCACAGCGCCACCGAATCAGCCTCCAAAGGATCACCCTGCTACCCCGAGATCTTCGAGATCCCCGACGACCCGACCAAGCCCTGGCCCAAGCGCACGCTCGCCCCCATCGTCTACGGCGAGCAACTCGCCGCCGTTGATATCAACGGCGACGGCCGGCTGGACCTCTTCGCCGGCCCCTGGTGGCTCGAAAACCTCGGCGATGGCGATTTCAAGCCCCACAAGATCGTGGACAACTTCGACGCCGCGCGCCTGGGCGTGGCCGACATCGACGGCGACGGCCTGCCCGACCTGGTCCTGGGCGAGGAAGTCCTGGACTTCCAGAAGAAGGTCTCGCCCTTCAGCCGCCTGGCCTGGTTCAAGAACCCCGGCCCCGACCGCTGCCGCGAGCCCTGGCCCATGCAGGTCATCGACCGCCTCCGCTGCGCCCACTCCATCGGCGTGGCGGACCTCGACGGCGACGGCCTGCCCGAGATCGTCGCCGCCGAGCACGACCCCTTCTACCAGTACCGCAGCCAGTGCCGCACCTTCATCTACAAGCCGGATCCCGTTTCGGGCGGGCGTGATAACCTCCGGGGGTTCCGGGGGTGGCGGCGCTATCAGATCGAGGACCGCTTCGAGCAGCACGACGGCGCCCAGATCATCGACCTGGGGGATGAACGCCTGGGCATCATCAGCCACGGCTGGAAGGACTACCGCTACGTCCACCTCTGGGAGCCCCCCCGCCCCCGGAAGTGACCCCAGTCGCCATGCGGGCGGTGACGCCGGGGAACGCTGGTATACTTACACGTTCCCCCCTTGATGGACAGGGAGCCTCACCCGCATGATTCGACGTGCCGACGTGCGCGACGTTCCGGCCTTCGCCCGGATCATCAACGACTGTGCCGAGTACGGCCTGATGCTGCACCGGTCGCTGTCCTTTTTGTACGAGCATGTCCGGGATTTCTACGTGGCCGTTGACGACCAGGACCCCGCCAAGGTGCAGGGCGTCTGCGGCCTGTTGGTCATCTGGGCCAATCTGGCCGAGGTCTATTCCCTGGTCGTCGCCCAGGAATACCGCGGCAGGGGCGTCGGCAAAAAGCTCGTCGAGGCCGTGGTAGAGGACGCCC
>JADZET010000073.1 GCA_020850375.1 Phycisphaeraceae bacterium
GCGGCAACATCAACCGCTTCGACCTGAGCGCCGGCTCGATCCTCGCCGACGCCACCGTCACCAGCTCGCTCGGGGACATCAAGAACCTCTCGATCAGCGGCGGCGACCTGCTCGGCCAGGTCCGCGCGCCCCACGGCCAGATCCAGAACCTCTCCATCCGCGGCTCCGACCTCGGCCCCGACGCCCTGGTCGAGGCCATGGTCATCCGCACCCTCAAGCTCGACGGCACCGTCCAGGCCGGCGCCTCGATTCTCGCCACCGGTGAGCTCTGGTCGCTGATCGTCGGCCAGGACATCCAGGCCGGCGCGATCATCACCGCCGGCGCCGCCAAGGACATCCAGGTCAAGGGCAACCTCGCCGCGAGCATGAACATCGGCCGCGGCAGCTGGGACAGCACCAAGCTGACCGTCAGCGGCGACCTGGGCTCGACCGGCTCGCTGATCGACATCGCCAGCGGCGCCAACGTCCGCGTCAGCGGCGCGATCCTCGCCGGGTCGACCCTCTCGGCCGACGGCGACGTCCAACTGCAGGTCTCCGGCGACGTCGCGGGCGACGTGATCGCCGGCGGCAAGATCCAGCGTCTGAGCGCCGGCTCGCTGACCGACGCCGTGGTCACCGCCGGCTACGACATCACCGCCCTGACCGTCTCCGGCGCCGTCACCCGCTCGCTCATCCAGGCCGGCGCGTCGGTGCTGACCGGCACGATGCTCTTCGACGGCGGCACGTCTCGCTCCGGCCAGATCCAGAGCCTGAGCATCGGCTCGGCCGTCAGCTCCATCCTCGCCGCCGGCGGCAACATCAAGAGCTTCAAGAGCCAGTCCATGACCGGCTCGACACTCTCGTCCGGTCTGGTCCTGGCGGGCGCCGCCATCGACCAGGTCCGCGACGGCACGCTCGACCTGGCCGTCGCCGCCGACCGCAACACCGCCCGCCAGGGCGTGACGCTGCTGCGCGGCGACATCCTCGCGCTGACCGGCGGCGACCTGGTCGCCTCCCAGGTCTCGGCCGGCGTCGATCCCGGCGCCGACGGCGACTTCGCCACTGACGCCGACAACACCGTCGTGACCAGCCTCACCGGCGGGTCGAGCTACGTGAAAGTCCAGTCCGTCAATCTCGACGCCGCCTCCCGCATCGTCGCCGACGGCGTCATCGACGCCCGCCAGTCCATGGGCGCCGGAGAGGCCAACAACGCTTCGGTCACCTACAGCATCGCCGACCTGACGACCAACAACCCGCTGAGCACCTACTTCGGCACGGCCACCGCCGGCTCCCCGCTGACCTTCGTCGCCGCCGGCGTGCGGACCGTCACCCTCACCCTCACCGGCCCCGGCTCGGTCGACCTCTACGACGAGGTCGGCTTCGACACCGACATGACCATCGGCACGCTGGTCCTCAATGGCACGACCTCGGCGTCGAGCCTGGTCATGACCACCATCTTCCCCGGCGACGTGGCCATCGGCCGCGTGCTGACCGCCGACGACGCGACCATCGGCCGCTTCTCCTTCGACGGCGACCTTGTCGGCGACGCCTCGGACGACCCGGACCTCTGGATCGACGGCCCGGTCAACACCCTGAGCTTCCGCAACCTCGGCGACGACCTCGCCGGCCGCATCGGCGGCGACGTCAACACCCTGGCGTTCCAGACCCAGGGCGCCGGCTCCCTGATCGTCGGCGGCGAGATCAAGTCCCTGATCGTCGTCGACTCCTCCGGCGCCGGCATCTTCGACGACCTGGCCGCCTCCCCGCGGGCCTCGATCCGTCAGATGACCACCAGCGACGCCGGGGCGACGTGGGTCTTCGACACCGCCACGCGCAAGATCGGCCAGGTCGACCTGACGACCGGGGCCCTGGTCGGCTCGACCTTCAGCGTCGTCGACCCGCTGCTCTCCGGCGCCGCGGCCGTCCTGGACGTCTCGGCGATGGACTTCGGCCTCGACGCCCTGTCCGCCACGCGCCTGCTGGCCGTGGCCAACGCCCTGGACCTCTCGCCCACCGTCCAGGTCGGGCCCCTGACCACCACCTCGGCCACCCTGCGCGGCATGGCGGTCAACGCCGCCGGGCAGGTCTTCGCCGTTGACTCGAGCAGCGGCACCGACCACCTCGTCCGCATCGACACCACCACCGGCGGCATCGCCGAGGACCGCGGCCAACTCCGCGACATCTTCGGAAACACCTACAGCGGCCACATCCTCGCCCTGGCCTTCAACTCCTCCGGCGTCCTCTACGGCGTGACGACCGACCTCGACGGCAACGGCTCGGCCAAGTCCACCGGCGACGGCGCCGCCCTGGTCAAGCTCGAGTCCTCCAAGTCGGCCGGCCGCGATCACCTGGTGGTCTCCGGCGCCGGCGACGACGGCCTGGGCAACATCGTCACTGGTGACGCGTTCACCGGCTCCGAGGTGCGCGGCCTGATCGCCCGCACCGGCGGGTTCTACCTGGTGACCAACAGCGGCACGGCTTCAACCCTCTACAGCCTCACCGTCACCGTGAATGCCTCTTCGACCGACACCGTCACCGCCAGCCAGATCGGCGCCATCACCGCTGGCGGCGCCGCGGGCATCGTCGGCCTGGGCTACGACGCCAACGGCAACCTCCTGGGCCTGAGCGTCATCGGCGGCCAGGCCTCGATGATCAAGATCGACACGACCACCCCGGCCAGCTCCGCCCTCCTGAGCTCCGCCGGCGTCATCAGCCCCGACATCGACGCCTTGGCGATCTACACCCCGACCGGCGGCACCCCCACGACCTACGCCTATGACACCGACGCCGCCGGCGGCCTGTTCCTGACCAGCCCCGGCGTCGTGGCCACGCTCGGCACGATCGACACCGCCGCCGGCCCGACCCAGGGCCAGTTCGACCGGCTCGCCACGCTCGTCAAGAACGCGCAGGGCACGCCGCTGGGCGAGGCCATCACCGCCTTCGCCGTCGCCCCCGGGGCGGCCGGCCACGTCTTCGTGGTCACGCAGTCCGGCCTGCTCTACGAGTTCGACCAGGACGGCGCCCTGCAGAACGGCGGCGCGATCGGCCCGGTCGTCAACCAGTTCACCGGCCAGGCCATGCACATCGTCGGCATGGGCTTCAACGCCGACGGCGACCTCGTGGGCCTCGACAGCCTCCAGAACCGTCTGGTCACCATCAACACCGCCGACGCCCAGGCCGTGCCTCGCATGGACATCGGCGTGGTGCCCGCCGCCAACGTCCACGGTCTGAGCTACGACCCCGTCGAGGAGCGGTTCGTCGCCCTCGGCCCGGACGACATGCTCGTCGAGCTCACCGCCACCACCCAGGCCGAGTACGAGCTGGTCCAGGGCAAGATCCAGGCCGACTCGATCAACCGCATCAGCATCACCGGCTCGGGCTACGCCGGTCGGATCGCCACCACCGGCAACACCGTCAACAGCGTCCAGGTCCAGGACGACTTCGCCGGCCAGATCGCCGCCTCCTCGATCAACAGCTACAGCCAGCGGTCCGGTGATTTCTCCGGCTCGCTCGCCGTCCTGCAAGACATCAAGCAGTTCCAGCTCTCGGCCGGCAGCATCCTCGCCGACGGCTTCGTCCAGGCCGGCGGCTCGATCGGCCGCCTCTCGGTCAAGGGCGACCTGGCCGGCTCGGTCGACGCCCGCACCCTCTCGCAGCTCTCGGTCTCCGGCGACGTCACCTCGACCGCCCGGATCGTCGTCACCGGCGAGCTCGGCTCGGCCGACGTCCGCGGCGACTTCGACGGCACGCTCGAGGCCGGCTCGGTTCGCTCGAACTTCAAGATCGGCGGCGAGCTGGGCGCCACGGGCCTGGTCAGCGTCGACGGCGACGTTCAGACCCTGCAGGTCTCCGACGGCATCGCGGCCGGCGGGGCCATCGTCATCGGCGGCTCGGCCAAGACCGTCCGCTTCAGCCAGACCTTCGCCGGCGCCCTCGACGTCGGCATGTCCGTCAATTCCGCCAGCTTCGGCACGCTCAGCTCCGCCTGGGTCGGCATCGGCAGGGACCTGTCGAGCCTGACCGTCTCGGGCGACATGCTCAGCTCCGTGGTCTCCGTCGGCACGCAGGTCGGCCCGGACGGCCTGTACAACACGGCCGACGACGTGATCCTCGGCGGCACGCTCAAGCGGGCCTCGATCCGCGGCAACGTCATCGACAGCGCCCTGGTCGCCGGCGTCCTGCCCACGATCGACAGCGGACCGGGCATCCCCGCCAGCAAGTTCGACTACACCGCCGACACCGCCTCGGCCGGCGGCATCGGCCGCAGCACCATCGGCAACGTCTCGGTCAGCCAGCTCGTCAGCGGCTCGGCCCTGGCCGCGGCCAATGGCATCGACAGGGTCTCCGGCCGCCACGCCGACCAGTTCTCCATGCGTGTCCTGAACGACCCGCTGGGCGCCCCGACCGTCGTCTCGATCTATCAGGTCAGCGCCACCGAGATCAACGTGGTCTTCTCCGAGTGGATCGACCTGGCCTCGGTGATCCTGAGCGTCGACGCCGATGGCGACCAGGCGCTCACCAGCCCGTCCGACGTCATCGGCTCGCTGTCGCTGATCAACGCCGACGGCGACTACATCTCCGCCGACGTCGCCCTGAGCGTCACCACCCTCAACGACGAGTTCAGCGGCACCCGGAGCGTGCTTCGGATCCAGCGGACCGGCCTGTCGAACTTCACCAACGAGGGCATGGTCACCGTTGAGCTCGCCGGCAGCCTCAACCCCGACGAGCCCTCCGTCACCGACCGCACCGGACGCCGCTCGGGTCTGCTCAACTTCAACCAGCACGACGACCTCGCCCGCCGCGTCAGCGACCCGTTCGGCACCGCGCTCGGCGGCGGCGAGGACTTCAGCGCCCAGATCCTGACCGTCGAGCCGCCCTCGGCCTTCTCCCTGGTCGGCTCGAGCATGACCCTGGTCGTCGATCAGCCGCTGACCTTCGGACAGGTCTTCAGCAGCGACAGGGACATCGAGATCTTCCGCTTCGACGCCTCGGCCTACGAGTTCTTCTCCTGGCAGATCCAGAGCTCGGCCTACGTCCTGGGCACCCTCCTGTTCCTCGACGATCAGGGCACGACCGACACCGCCGATGACACCTACGAGACCCTGGCCGTCCCGAACTTCAACGGTCAGACCGGCCTGGCCTACGAGCTGCCCGAGACCGGCACCTACTACCTGGTCCTCTCGCCTGACTACGGCACCACCCCGTTGACCACCTATCAGCTGACCATGCTGCTGGCCTCGTCCGACGACATGCTCGACGGCGCGATCAACGGCCAGACCGGCCTGCCCAGCGGCAGCATCGCCTACGTCAGCAACACCGTCGGCCAGCACAACAACCTGCTCGACGCCAACACGCCCAAGCAGCTGATCTACCTCAACTTCGACGGCGGCCGCACCGCCCAGTACGAGACCAACGTCGACGTCGCCGCGTTCGACCCCACCCTGATCGACATGGACCTGGCCGGCTACCGCGACCTGTTCATCGCCGGCGGCATCCTCAACGACGTGCCCATCACCTCCATCGCGGACCTGGTCGCCTCGATCTACCTCGACACCCCCAGCGCCAGCCCCCTGGGCTCGCTCAACATCCAGGTCCTCTCCGGCAGCGACCTGTCGACCTTCACCTCCGCCAGCAGCGGCCTGTTCCTGACCACCGTCGACCCGTCCCTGTCCGGCCTCGACCCGCTGGTCGATTTCACCACGATCTACGTCGGCCAGACGCCTTCCTACTGGGAGTCCGCCGGCACGCTCGGTCTGGCCAACGACATCGACGTGGCCAACATGAACAAGTCCGGCGAGGCCGTCATCCTCGCCCAGAACTTCGCCGGTGACGCCCCGTCGGCCGGTCTGGTCGACAAGGTGCTCGAGTACTCCCGCTACCTGGCCAACGTCGTGGCCCACGAGCTCGGGCACACCCTGGGCCTCAACCACCAGCCCACCAACTTCTTCAACTACACCCTCAGACAGGACGACCCGGCCAACGGCCTGTTGTCGCAGATGAACGGCGGTGTGGGCGTGCGGCTGCACGCGGGAGACGACATCGCAATCACCGTCCACAACGGGGACGTGATCAACCTCGACCTTGACGGCCTGCTGACCGTGCAGGACGTCGTCGATCTGATCAACTCCGCCGGCACTGATCGAGTTACCGCCTCGATTAACTCCGGCTCCGGACGGATCGAGCTGACCGACCACACCAGCGGCTCGTCGAATTTCTCCGTTGCATTCTTCATCGGATCGCATGCCGCGCCGGACCTGGGCATCTGGGCGAATGTCTCGAGCACCACCGACCAGATCATCGGCCTGTCGGTCCTGACGATGATCGAGGGCAATTTCGGCACGGGCTTGATGGCCTATGCCCCGTCGAACGTCGAAGTGTCCGGTCTGGCGCAGCTCGGCACGGCCGACATGCAGTCCAGCGAGTTCCCGATCGGCCAGATCGACACCTTCGAGTCCCTGATGCGGTGGCTGGCCTGAGTTCCGTCCCGTGCGGGCCTGTCCGGTGGACGGCCCTGCGCCTCCCGAAGCCGGGCAAGCCTCACGAGCGTATAATGTGATCTTGCCTTTTCATCCCCCTTTTGAGGTTTCCCCATGGCTGATAAGATCGAACCCCGTCCCGCGGCCTCCAACGTCGACGACCAGGCCCGCCAGCAGACCGGCGGCCAGCAGGTCCGCCTGCACATCGATGACCGCGAGATGTCCACCATCTACGCCAACGCCTTCCGCACCAGCACCACCGCCGAGGAGATCATCCTCGACTTCGGCATGAACCTGGTCGTCCCCTCGCAGGCCCAGCAGGGGGGCGCTGCCGGCGGCGCCTCCGGGGGTGGTGGCGCTTCCGGGGGGGAGCCGGCCGGCGACATCCTCTTCAAGCTCAACAACCGCGTGGTCATGAACTACTACACCGCCAAGCGTCTGGCCCTCTTGCTCGGGCAGGTCGTCACCCGCCACGAAGAACGCTTCGGCGAACTGAAGCTCAACGCCGCCGAACGCGCCGTCCGCAAGGGCTGACGCGCCGGGGGATGGACGCATCTAGCGCATGGCCCTGGAACAGCACCAAAGCCCCGCCCCGGCCGCGCCGGCCCGCACGCCGTTGACGCTGCTGGACTTGGTCGAACAGCTCTCACGCTTCGAGGGCCCGCCGGACCTGTTCCTGCGGTCGCTCCTGGCGTTCCAGTGCCGCATCGCCGCCGCCGGCGCCGGCGCCATCCTGCGCTCCGTCCCCGCCCCCCCCGCAAGCGCCCCCGGAAGTGGGCAGGGCCAGCCCGCCGGCTCCGCCGAGGTGCTGGCGGTCTTCCCCCCCATGCCCGCCCCGACGGCCAGCGCCCCGCCCCCGGTCTGGCTCTCCCAGGCCGCCGAGAGCGCCCCGGCCGTCGCCGCCGGCGGCAAGACCGCCATTGTCCCCCTCCGCCGGGCCAGCGACCTCTATGGCCAGCCCGCCGGCCAGCACCTGATGCTCCTGCCGCTACACAGCGGAGCATCTGTCCGCGGCGTCCAGGCCTTCTTCTTTGACACCGCCGAGCCGACCATCCTCGGCCGGGCCCAGGAACGGCTCGAGCTGACCGTGGCGTTGCTCAGCCTCTACGAGATGCGCCTGACCCTCCAGGCCCGCGGCGAGGACCTCCGCCGGCTCCAGCGGGCGATGGAAGTCCTCTCCGCGGTGAACGATTGCCACAACTTCCGGGGGGCCGCCATGGCCGCCTGCAACCAGGTGGCCTCCCGCTGGAACGCCCACCGCGTGAGCCTGGGCGTCCTGCGCGGCCGGTACGTCCACCTCCAGGCCCTGTCGCACACCGAGAAGTTCACCCGCAAGATGCGGCTCGTCCAGGACATCGAGTCGGCCATGGAGGAATGCCTCGACCAGGACGTCGAGATCCTCTACCCGCCCCCGGACGGCGCGCCCTACATCAGCCGGGCCGCCGCCGAGCTCTCGACCCGCCAGGGCCCCTCCGCCCTGGTCTGCATGCCGCTCCGCCGCATGGGCAAGGTCGCCGGCGTGCTGGCCGTCGAACGCTCGCCCGACCAGCCCTTTAACCTCGGCGAGATCGAGCTGCTTCGCGTCACCTCGGACCTGATCGCCCCGCGCCTGATCGACCGCTTCGAGACCGACCGCTGGTTCGGCGCCCGCTGGGCCGCTCAGTCCAAGGAGGCCCTGGCCACCCTCGTCGGCCCGACCCACACCTGGGCCAAGGCCACCGCCGCCGGCATCTTCATCGCACTGGTCTTCCTGACCTTCTTCAAGGGGGCTGACCGCGTCCGGGCCGACTTCGACGTCCAGCCCACCGAGCGACGCATCCTCTCGGCCCCCTTCGACGGCATCCTCCACGAGGTCGAGGTCGATCCCGGCCAGACGGTGGTGGGGGGCCAGACCGTCCTGGCCAGGCTCGACACCACCGAGCTTGAGCTGAGCCTCCACCAGGCCCAGCTCGAGCAGTCCCAGGCCCGCCAGGAGGCCGATATCGCCCTGCGCGACGGCAAGATGCCCGACCGCGAGATCGCCCTGCGCCGGGCCGACAAGAGCCAGCCCGTCATCGACCAGCTCCAGTTCCGCATCGACCGCGCCACCATCCGCTCGCCCGCCGACGGCATCGTCATGCAGGGCGACCTCAAGCGTCAGATCGGCGCCCCGGTCAAGCAGGGCGACACCCTCTTCGAGGTCGCCCCGCCCCAGGCCCTGCTGGCGGAGCTGCTGGTGCCCGAGCATCGCGTCTCGGACGTGAAGGTCGGCCAGCACGGCCAGCTCGCCGCCACCTCGCACCCGGGCCACTACATCGGCTTCACCGTCGAGCGCATCGACCCCGTGGCCGAGGTCCGCGACACCCACAACGTCTTCCGCGTCCGCGTCAAACTCGACGAGGTTCCCGCCTGGCTGAGGCCGGGCATGGAGGGCGTGGCCAAGATCGACGTCGGCCGCCGGGCCTTCGGCTACCTCTGGTCCCGCGAACTGGTCAACTGGCTGCGGATGAAGCTGTGGATCTAGGAGAGCGATGAGGGGTTGGGGGATAGGGATGGGGAAGTTTAGCGGGCGATCGAAGATCGCCGTGACATGGACCTGTGTTTAGGGGGTAGCTCCTCTCTCTGCCATGCCCACCGATCGTCCCACCTTCAGCGAGCTCTGGTACCGCGTGGCGGACCTGCGCCCGCGTCTGCGGCCGACGATCCAGACCTACCGCCAGTCCTTCCGCCACCGCCTCTACCACGTCATCCGCGACCCCTCGAACAACCAGTTCTTCCGCCTCGACGACGCCGGCTACCACCTGATCGCCCTGCTCGACGGCCGGCGCACCGTCGCCGACGCCTGGAAGATCGCCAATGAGCACCTCGGCGACCGCGCCCCGACCCAGGGCGAGGTCATCGAGCTGCTCGGCCAGCTCTACTCGGCCAATCTCATCCAGGCCGAGCTGCCCGCCGACGCCCAGGGCATGTTCGACCGCTACCGCCAGCGCGTCCGCCGCGAGGTCGGCTCCTACCTGCTGAACATCCTCTTCGTCCGCATCCCCTTGTTCGACCCGGACCCCATCCTCGACGCCTGGGAGCCGGTCGTCCGCTGGGTCTTCTCCTGGATCGGCCTGGCGGTCTGGGGCCTGCTGCTGGCCACCGCGGGGTATTTCCTCGTCGGCCGAGGCGATGAGCTGTTCTCCGGCGCCGCGGGCATCCTCGCCCCGGACAACCTGCTGCTGCTGTACATCAGCTTCGCCGTCATCAAGGCCATCCACGAGTTCGGCCACGGCTTCGCCTGCAAGACCTTCGGCCGCTACACCGGCACCGGCGGCGAGGTCCACACCCTGGGCATCATGTTCCTGGTCTTCATGCCCGTGCCCTACGTCGACGCCTCGAGCGCCACCGCCTTCCGCTCCAAGTGGCACAAGGCCGTCGTCGGCGCCGGCGGCATGTACGTCGAGCTGGCCGTCGCCGCCGTCGCCGCCATCTTCTGGTCCCAGACCTCCGCCACCGGCTCGGTCTTCGTCAGCACCGCTCACGCCCTGGCCTACAACGCCATGTTCGTCGCCTCGATCTCCACGCTGATCTTCAACGGCAACCCGCTGCTCCGCTACGACGGCTACTACATCCTCTCGGACCTCCTGGAGATCCCCAACCTCGGCCAGCGCAGCCGCGACTACTTCTACTACCTCGTCAAACGCTACGTCTACGGCGTCCGCCGCCCCCGGAACCCCGCCCGCACCGCCGGCGAACGCTGGTGGCTGCTCTTCTACGCCGTGGCCTCGACGATCTACCGCGTCGTCATCTCCGTGGCCATCTTCCTCTTCGTCGCCGGCCAGTTCTTCATCGTCGGCATCCTCCTGGCCCTCGGGGCCGTCCTCGGCTGGGTCCTCGTGCCCCTGGGCCGATTCGTCAAGTACCTCATGACCAGCCCCGAGCTCCTGCGCGTCCGCACACGCTCGCTGGGCTCGACGGCCGGGACGCTGCTGGCCCTGCTGGTCCTCGTCGGCCTGATCCCCATGCCCGACCGCGACCGCGCCACCGGCGTCGTCGAGCCCCGCCGACTGGCCGTCATCCACATGGCCGCCAACGGCTACCTCGAGTCCTCCCTGCCCTCGAACACCCCCGTGGCCCCCGCCCCCGACGGCAAGAGCAACCCGATCCTCGTCGCACGCAACCCCGACCTCGAGACCAGCCGCGACAGCCTCAAGGCCGAGATCGCCCTGACCCGCACCCAGATGCAGGCCGAGGGCATGCGCGACATCGCCAAGGCCCGCATCCTCGAGGCCCGTGTGCACTTCCTCCAGGAGCAGCTCCAAGCCGTTCAGGACAAGCTCGACAAGCTCAGCATCCAGCCGCCCTTCGCCGGCGCCTGGGTCTCCCCCCAGATCGACCAGCTCACCGGCTCGTTCCTCAAGGAGGGCGACCCCGTCGGCCTGGTCGCCAGCACCGACGACCTGATTATCCGCGTCGTGGCCGACCAGAGCCTCGGCCCGCGCCTCGATCCCGCCTACGACCCCGACGTCGGCGTCGACGTCCGCCTGCGCTCGAGCCCGGACGTCCACTTCCGGGGCCGGATCGAACGCATCCTCCCCGCCGGTCAGCAGCAGCTCCCCTCGGCCGCCCTGGGCTACCAGGCCGGCGGGCCCGTCGCCGTCGATCCCAAGGACCCCAAGGGCACCAAGGCCCTCGAACCCTACTTCGAGGTCGTCGTCAAACCCCTGCCCGACAGCAAGTCGCTGCCCCTGTTCAGCGGCCAACGCGTGGTCCTGCGCTTCGAGACCGCGCCCAAGCCGCTCGCCCAGCAGTGGTGGCGCCTCCTCCGCCAGCTCTTCCAGAAACGCTTCAAGGTCTAGCCCCCCGGATGCGGAGACCGGTCCCCAACACCCCATGTCCACCCTGCCCACACATCCTCCCCTGCCCAGCGCCGGTTGGCGGATGCTCGCCCTGGGCTCCCGTCCGCCGAAGCTGCCCAAGGGCCTCGACGCCGTCGCCGAGGCTGTCGTCGCCGTGGCCCAGGACCTCGTGCCCCGGCAGCGCCGCCTGCTCAAGCGCGCCGCCGGCATCGTGGACCAGGCCCGCGAGTACGTTGATTGGACCGATGCCAAACTCCGCGACCACCTGGCCCGCACGCACGAACTTTTCCGCCGCGGCCGCGACGGGCACGCCGACCTCGACGCCGCCCTGGCCGTCCTGTGCGAGGTGGCCTTCCGCCAGGTCGGCCTGCGTCCCTTCCGCGAGCAGATCGCCGCCGCCCTGGCCATGCAGCAGGGCCTGATCGCCGAGATGGCCACCGGCGAGGGCAAGACACTGGTCGGCGCGATCTGCGGCGCCGTCGCCGGCTGGCGCGGCAAAGGCTGCCACGTCGTGACCGTCAACGACTACCTCGTCCGCCGCGACGCCGAGATCATGGGCCCGATCTACCGCGCCGCCGGCCTGCGCGTCGGGTTCGTCCAGGGCGGCATGGACCCCGCCGCCCGCCGCCACGCCTACGAGGCCGACGTCACCTACGTCACCAACAAGGAGGTCACCGCCGACTTCCTCCGCGACCGCCTGGTCCTCGGCCAGACGTCCTCCCTCGCCCCGGCCCTGCTGGCCAAGATCGCCGAGGGCGTCGCCCCCCGCGTCGACCAGACCGTGATGCGCGGCCTCGAGTACGCCATCATCGACGAGGCTGACTCGCTCCTGGTCGACGAGGCTGTCACCCCCCTGATCATCTCCGGCGACGCCCCCAACGCCGAGCAGGTCGAGAGCTTCCAGCAGGCCGCGAAGATCGCCGCCGAACTCCGGCAGGGCCGCGACTACACCGTCAACCTCCGCTTCCGCGACGTCGACCTCACCCGCCTGGGCCGCACCGCCGTCTCCGAGCTGGCCGCCCCGCTCGGCGGCATCTGGACCGGCGCGCGCCGTCGCGAGGAGCTGGTCGTCCAGGCCCTGACCGCCCGCGACCTGTTCCTGCGGGACAAACACTACGTCATCCAGGAGGGCAAGATCGTCATCGTCGACGAATTCACCGGCCGGCTCATGCCCGACCGCACCTGGCGCGACGGCCTGCACCAGGCCATCGAGGCCAAGGAGCAGCTGACCGTCCAGCCCCCCAAGGCCACCCTGGCCCGCATCAGCTTCCAGCGGTTCTTCCGCATGTACCGCAGGCTCGCGGGCATGACCGGCACCGCCTGGGAGGTTCGCCGCGAGATGTGGCGCGTCTACCGCCTGGCCGTCGTCCGCATCCCCACCCACAAGCCCTGCGTCCGCGTCCTCGAGCCCACCCACGTCGTCACCACCACCCCGCAGCGTTGGTCAGCCCTGGTCGAGCAGATCAAGGATCGCCACCTCCAAGGCCTGCCCGTCCTGATCGGCACCCGCTCCGTCCAGGCCAGCGAGCACCTCTCGCAGTTGCTCACGAACGCCAAGCTCGAGCATGTCGTTCTCAACGCCGTGCGTCAGGAGCAGGAGGCCGCCATCGTCGCCGCCGCCGGCAACCAGGCCCGCATCACCGTCGCCACGAACATGGCCGGCCGCGGCACCGACATCAAGCTCGGCCGCGGCGTGGCCGACATCGGCGGTCTGCACGTCATCGCCACCGAGCGGCACGAGTCGGGCCGGATCGACCGCCAGCTCTTCGGCCGCGCCGCACGACAGGGCGACCCCGGCTCCGCCGCCGCCTTCGTCAGCCTCGAGGATGAATTGATCCGCCGTTATTTGCCCAAGCCATTGGTGCAACTGCTCGCCTGGACGCTGACGCGCCCGAGCAAGCCCGCCGACATCCTCGCCCGCGCCATCATCAACTACGCCCAGCACCGCTCGAGCAGCTTGGCCTACCGCCAGCGTCAATCCGTCCTCAAGACCGACGACTGGCTCGACCAGGCCCTGGGCTTCGCCGGCTTCGAGCCGTAGAGAAAGGCCCCCATCAGGTCCCGGGTTCAGGCGTGGACGCCTCCGGCGCCACCGGCTGCGTCGTTGCCGGCCGAGCGGTCACCGCCGGCCCCGGCGTCGGCGTCTGCGGCCAGACCAGCCGCACCGTGAACCCCGCCGGCAGCGACAGGTTCGCGTTCTCGATCTCGAACACGCACCGAAACGCCTTGCTCGCCGGGTCGATCACCGGGTCGATGAGCTTGAGCCGGCCCTTGATCGTCCGGTTGACCGGCGCCAGGGCCGTCAGATCATACGTCCAGCCCTGCCGCAGCTGCCCGTAAATCTCCACCGGCAGGAAGATCGGCGCCTCGAGGCTGTCGAGCTGGGCCATGCTCAGGATCTGCGTCTCGGTCGTCGCCGTCACACCCGCCTCGACGATCCGCCGGATGATCACCCCCGAGAAGGGGGCTCGGATGTAGTAGAGCGACAGCCGCTGCTCCTCGAGCCGCAGCCGGACCTGGGCGATGTCCTTCGCCTCGCGAGCCGCCACCACCTCCGCCTCGGCCTGGTTGCGCTGCACCTCAAGCCGCCGAACCTCCCAGTCGCTGGCCGCGTCGTTGGCGTGGGCCTCCTCGAGCCGTTCGAGCATGATCTGCGCCTCGTCGCGGGCCAGCTCCGCCTTGCGGACCTCGGCCGTGCTCTGCGCCTGAAGCCGCGTGCCCTCGACGGTCACCTTCTGCACCCGGTCGTCCATCACCGCCAGCACCTGGTCCTGCTCCACCCGGTCGCCCTCGTCGACCCGCAGCTCGGCCACGATCCCCGGCATCGGGGCGCTGAGCGTCACCTGCTTGACCGGCAGCGCCAACCCCTCGAGCCGCTGGTTCTCGAGCGGGGCCGTTGTCTGTCCCGGCAGCAACGCCAGGGTGGCCGCGAGCAGTGTGGTGGCAATCGCGCGTCGAGCGACAGGGCGGCCCATGGGGATCTCCTTCAAGAGTGCGGGTGATGGACCCGTGGCCGTGATCGATTGTAATCCCACCCCCGCCTCGCCGCCCGTCAGGCCAACGCTAACGCCCCAGCGTCGCCAGCACGCCCAGCAGCGCGATCACCGCCGCCGCCACGTAGCTCGCCGGGTCGCGCACCGCGTAGAGCACCGGGTCGTCCCGGAAACGCAGCCTGTGGGCCGACCACCACATCCACCCCGTCCAGGCCAGCAGCACCGGGCAGACGCCCAGCAGCAGCCACGGCCGGGCATAGAGCTTCTGCTCCAGGACGAACTCGCTCTGCGTGTAAACCCCCATCATGATCGCCGCCCCCACGCTCATCGCCACGCCCAGCCACCGGATCAGCCGGATGTCTCCCACCTGATACCCCCGCCCCTGCGCCCAGCGACCGCTGGCCGCCTGGATCGACCGCAGCTCCACGTAACGCTTGAGGAACGCCAGCCCCAGGAAGATCAGCAGCGAGAACGCCAGCAGCCACGGCGACACCCAGATGCCCGCCGCCGCCCCGCCCGCCTTGATCCGCAGCGTGTAGAGCCCCGCCAGCGTCACCGCGTCGACCAGGGCTATCTTCTTGAGCCAGAACGAGTACGCCGTCGTCAGCCCCGCGTAGCCCAACAACCAGACGGCGAACCACGGGTCCCACTGCCTCGCCCACGTCATCACCGCCCCCATCACCACCGCCGCGGCCCCGAGGACAAAGATGGCCACCGTCGCCACCTCCACCGACAACGCCCCCGACGCGATCGGCCGGCGGTGCTTGCGCGGGTGCTGCCGGTCCGCCTCCCGGTCCACCAGGTCGTTGAGCAGGTACACCGCCGAGGCGCAGAAGCAGAATGCCACCATGCCCAACCCCGTGCTCAGCAGCTTGGGCACGTCCTGCACTTGGTGTGACAGCACCAGCGGCGCCGCTAGCAACAGGTTCTTGACCCACTGGTGCGGCCGCATCGCCACCAGGAGCGGCGGCCAGCTCCGTCGTTGCAGCCGCCGGCTCTTCCACTCCTCGGCCTCGACCCGAGCCGCAAGCGGATCCTCGGATGGCCCGGCCTTCGCGCTTGCCGCGTCGGACGAAGATAAAGCCCCGGCCGGGGCAGGATCTGGCTCGTGATGTCCACTCATCAAGTCTCGGTCCTGCCCCGAGCCGCGCCCGTCGCCGTGGCGGCCCGGAGATTGCGATGATCTCATGATCGGACGGCCATGACACCCTCAGCCGACCGTGAATCCGCCCTGATTCCACGAATACCTTGCTGGTTTATACCAACCACACCCCCCGAGGTAAACGATCAGCCGCTCATCCTGGCGTTGGCCAGGACAGCCTATCGCGGCCTTCAGAGGCTGGGGATCTGCTCGACCAGCCATCGCGCGAAATCGTCTTTGGCCAGCGGACCCGGAGCCAGCCGCCTCCCATCCGCCGTCAGCAGCACCGCCTCGACCGTCCCGGCGTCCATCGTCCGCAACGGATTGGCCACGATGGCGTCGACCTGCTTCCGCCGCAGTTTCTCCGCCGCACGAGCTTCAAGACGATCCGGTTCCTCCAGGGCGAAGGCGATGACCCTCTGATCCGCCCGCTTTCCCGCCGCCACCGCCGTCACCAGGTCCGGCGTCGGCTCGAGCCGCAGGTCCAGTGGTTCGCCTCTGCTCCGTTCGATCTTGCCCGTCGTCGGCCTGGGCCGATAGTCCGCCACCGCCGCCGCCATGATCAGCACGTCATGCCCCCGGAAGTGTTCAGCCAGCAGCGATTCCAGGTCAGCCGTCGATTCGAAGCGAATCACCCGGCATCGCGTCGCGTCGCCTTTAACCTCCACGCTCGCCCCCATCCCCAGCAGCAGCGTCACCTCATGCCCCGCCTCCACCGCCGCCCTCGCCAGCGCCATGCCCATCCGGCCGCTCGATCGATTACTCAGGAACCGAACGTCGTCGATCGGTTCACGCGTCGGCCCTGCGGTGATCAGGATGCGCATCGTCCGCGATCCGCGATGGGGCCTGCCGTGCAGGCCGCAGTGGGTTCTAGGCCGGCACGCTCAGCGCCGCCGGCCCCGTCGTCACGATCGTCATCGCCCCCGCACCCGGAACGTGGGTGCGAAGGTACGCGTTGAGCCCCTCGGGGCTCACCGCCTCGATCTCCTCCCGCAGCTCATCGAGCGTCCGAGGCCGGCCCAGCTCCGCCTGGTCGCCCGCGATCGCGTGGGCCCGGGCGCTGGTCGATTCGCCCTGCATCACCAGGTTCGACTTCATCCCCACCACCGCCCGGTCGAATTCCTCTTGGCTTATTCCGTCCGCCACTCCGCGGAGCTGCTCGACCAGCACGTCCAGCGTCTCCTGCGCCCGCGGCGGCGACGTGCCGGCGTAGGCCAACACCAGCCCCCGCTCCCGATCCCCGGCATACCGTGCGAAGACCGCGTAGCACAGCCCGCGCTTCTCGCGCACCTCCGTGAACAGTCTGCCCGACATCCCCCCCGACAGCGCCGCCACCGCCACCCGCTGCATCACGCTCGCCGGGTCCACTTCCGGGGGCGCGTCATACGCCAGCCCGATGTGCACCTGCTGCGAGTCCGCCGGGTCGTGCAGATACCCGCGTGCCGGGGGGGTAGGCGTCGCGGCCGCCAACGGCTCGCCCGACCAGTCCCCCAAGAGCGCCTCAACCTGGTCCCGCAGCGCCGGCCAGTCGAACTTCCCCGCGAACGCCAGCACCGACCCCGCCGGCGATGCCGTTTGTTCCCAGAACCGCCGCAGCGACCCAGCGTCAATCTGTACGAGGTCCTCCCGCTCGCCCAGCAGCGACCTCCCGAAGGGCGCCGGGATGTGTCTGCCCCGCAGCCGCACGAACATCCGCTCCTCCGGCTCATCCTCGAGCGAGTCGATGGCTGACACCGCCAACTCCCGGCTCGGTTCGAGCTGTGCCGGGTCCAGCCGCGGCCGACGGATCATGTCCAGCAGCAGCGGCAGCGCCTGCCCCGCCATCTGCCCGATCATCGTCGCCCCCAGGTGCAGGTACCGCGTCTCGACGGCCGTCCCACGCTGCACGCCGAGCTGGTCGAGCGCCTCGCTGTGGGCCCGCGCGTCCCGGTCGATCGTCCCCCGACAGACCATCTCCGCCAGGAGCGCCGCCGCGCCCTGCTGCCCCGCCGGCTCGTACGCCACCCCTGATGGCGTCAGGAGCGACATCGCCAGCGACGCCGCCCCCTCTACGGGCTCGGCCAGCAGCCACAGCCCATTGGCCAGACAATGCCGATGAATCTCACTCATGCGTCACATTGTACAGGCGGGCAATTCTCCGCCACGATGGGCAGGACGCCCCGACCACTCGGCGTCAACCAGGGAATTCAGCTGTTGTACGTCGCCGCCCGCACCGCCTCGACGATCTTCCTCGCGTGCGGCAGCATCTCCTGCTCGAGATGCCGGGCGTAGGGGGCCGGCACGTCGTCGTTGTTCACTCGGATGACCTTGTTGTCCAGGTCGTCCATCGCCCCCTCATACACCTGGGCCGCGATCTCCGACGCGATCGACGCGAACGGCCAGCACTCGTCCACGATCACGCAGTAATTCGTCTTCCGCACGCTCTGAAGGATCGTCTCGATGTCCAGCGGCCGGATCGTCCGCGGGTCGACCACTTCGACGTCGATTCCCTCCTGCTCGAGCTGCTCGGCCGCCTCGAGGGCGAAGTGCACCGTCCGCCCCAGGGCCACGACCGTGCAGTCCTTGCCCTCTTTCTTGATCTCCGCCTGACCGAAGGGGATCAGGAAGTCCGCGTCCTCCTCGACGGTGGGGGGGGCCCAGCGGCCGCTGAGGTAGCGTGAAAAGTCCGCGTCGCCGCGCGAGCCCAGCCCCAGCATGCGTTCGGACTCGAGGAAGAACACCGGATCGTCGTCCCGGATGGACGACTTGAGCAGCCCCTTGGCGTCGCGCGGCGTCGCCGGGATGGCCATCTTCAGCCCCGGCACGCAGGAAAACATCGACTCGACCGCCCAGGAGTGCGTTGACCCGAGCTGCCCGCCCGCCCCGTTGTTCCCGCGAAACACGATCGGCACCCTGAACTGCCCGCCGGACATGTAGAGCATCTTCGGCGCGTTGTTGATGATCTGGTCCGCCGCCACCAGGCAGAACGACCAGCTCATAAATTCGATGATCGGCCGCAGCCCGTACATCGCCGCCCCCACGCCCAGACCCGCAAAGCCCGTCTCGCTGATGGGCGTGTCCACCACCCGCTGCGGCCCGAACCGCTCGAGCATGCCCTGGCTGACCTTGTACGCCCCGTTGTAGTACGCGACCTCCTCGCCCATGAGAAAGACACGCTGGTCGCGCTCCATCTCCTCGCACATGGCCTCGTTGAGCGCTTCGCGGAATTGGATCTTGCGAGTCATAGGGGTGTCCGGGAGTGAATTTGAATCAGGGAAAGAGCGGTAGGGGAGGGGTGGGGCAGACAGCCTATTCGCGGAAACCTTCCGCCGGTTGACCGAGCTTGTACGGCCCGAACGGCTGGCTGTAGACATCCGTGTAGAGCTCATCCACGCCGATGGCCGGCGATTCATCCGCGAACTTCACCGCCGCGACCGCCAGCTTCTTGCACTTGTCGTCGATCGCCTGGATCTGATCCTCGGTGGCCATCTTCTTGGCAATAATCCGCCGGCGCAGCCGCTGGACGCAGTCCTGCTCCTCAAACTCCTCGACCTCTTCCTTGGTGCGGTACTTCTGCGGGTCGGACATCGAGTGGCCCTTGAAGCGGTAGGTCTCGACGTTGATGAAGCAGGGGCCCTCACCCGCCCGCGTCCGGTCCGCCTCGGTCTTGAAGCAGTCGTAGACCTTGAGCACCCCCATCCCGTCGCACTCGGCGTAGCGCATCCCGTACGCCCCCGCCTTGGCCGCGAGGTTGTCGGCCATGCTCGTCCCCCGCGCGATATGCGTGCCCATGGAGTACAGATTGTTCTCGACCACGAACAGGATCGGCAGCTTCCAGATCGCCGCCAGGTTCATCGCCTCGTGCACCGCCCCCTGGTTGAGCGCCCCATCCCCGAAGTAGCAGAGGCAGACCTTGTCCTCTTTGTTGTACTGGATCCCGAACGCCAGCCCGACGCCCAGCGGCGCCTGCCCCCCGACGATGGCGTGCCCCCCGTACATGTGGTGCGGCTTGTCGAACATGTGCATCGACCCGCCCTTGCCCTTGGCACAGCCGGTGACCTTGCCGAACATCTCGGCCATGCAGTACCGCGGGTCCATCCCCCGCGCCAGGGCGTGCCCATGGTCGCGGTAGGCCGTGATGATCGGGTCCTTCGGCCGGACCGCCGCGATTGACCCCACCGCCACCGCCTCCTGCCCGATGTACAGGTGGCAGAACCCCCCGATCTTCGCCTGCTGGTAGCTCTGGGCGCAGCGCTCCTCGAACCGCCGGATCAGGAGCATCTGCTCGAGCAGCCCCAACAGAGCCTTGGCATCCAGGGCGTCCGAGGGGGTGGGGCTCGCCCGGTCATCCGCCGGGGCTCCACTGGGCGGCGCGGTGGTGATGGTCATCCGCAAGTCCTTTTCAGACGGTCGTTTCATGGCGATGGCCCGGCCTGACGGATCCGACGCCGCCGCGTCGTGCAGGCTGAGCTTCTAGCTTCCGGCGCAGGCATCGAGCCGTCCTTGCGCATCGTCCGCCAAGCCCTATAAGTTTAGGACACAGCCGGGTCCCCAGCAACCGACGATCCTGTGTTTTCCCGTCGAATTCCGGGCCTCTTGCACCGATGATTCCTGCCCCAGGCCGCATCAACCGCGGCGTCCGGGTGCGGTTATCCGTTCCACACGGCGGGACGGCTCCGCCTCCGTTCCGGTCCCTGTTTCGTTGACGGATGCCCAGCCGGCCGATCACCCTAGCCCCGGGCAGGCGCCGCTGGCTTCCGACACAGCGCCTATCCCCAACCTCTTCCCCATCTTCCCCTTCGCGTTGGCCACCGATCATCCGAACCAGTAAACTTCTGTCTTATCCAGCCCGAATCCCCCCGCGGATCGGGCGTCTGACGGAGGCCCGCGTGACCCACATCTCGCCTCGATCGGCCCTGCGGATCGCCCTGCTCGTCCTGGCGGCGTGCTGGATGACGCTCCTGCCCGCCCGGGCCCAGACCTACCTCGAGTTCACCGGCCGGCCCGTCGCCGAGGTCAACGTCCAGGGCCTCCGCCAAGTCTCCCAGATCCTCGTCCGCAACCAGATCCGCGTCCAGCCCGGCGACGCCTTCGATCCTCAGATCGTCGACAACGACATCATCCGCATCGAGCACCTGGGCAAGTTCGCCGGAGTCCGCGCCCAGGTCCAGCAGCGCACCGACGGCTCGCTTGTCCTGACCTATGTCGTCGACGAGCAGCCCCTGATCACCGACCTGCAGGTCGTCGGCAACAAGCACATCTCCGACAGCAAGCTCCTCGACGAGTCCCTGCTGAAGATCGGCGACCCCGTCGACCGTTTCCTGATCGATCAGGCCGTCGCCAAGATCAAGTCCGCCTACGCCAACGAGGGCTACTTCCTGACCGAGGTCGAGGTCGACCGCCAGCTCCTCGACGAGCAGGGCATCCTGATCTTCAAGATCCGCGAGGGCCCGCACGTCCGCATCCGCGCCATCCGCTACGAGGGCAACCACGCCTTCTCCGGCCGCCAGCTCTCCTCCCAGGTCCGCTCCAAGTCCCTCATCCCGCTCCTGTTCTGGCGCAAGACCGACCTCAACCGCGACCAGCTCGAGCTCGACGTCGCCGGCGTCCGCGAGTTCTACCAGGACCGCGGCTACCTCGACGCCCAGGTCGGCCGGCGCGTCGAACTCTCGCCCAACCAGAAGGACGCCGTGGTCGTCTTCCTCGTCGAGGAGGGCCCCAAGTACACCGTCGGCCAGGTCCGCATCACCGGCAACGGCGTCTTCAACACCGAGCAGATCGCCCTGGCCATTCCCCTCAAGTCCGGCGACGTCTACTCCCGCAAGGGCGCCCTGGCCAGCCAGGAGGCCGTCCTCAACCTCTACGGCAAGATCGGCTACATCGAGACCACCGCCGGCGTCGCCCGCCTCTTCCACGAGACCGAGCCCGTCGTCGACCTGGACATCTCCCTCGACGAGGGCCAGCCCTACGTCGTCGGCATCATCGAGATCCGCGGCAACCGCGTCACCCGCGACAAGGTCGTCCTCCGCGACCTGCGCGGCCTGACCCCCGCCCGCCGGTTTGACCGCCAGATGATGGAGAAGACCAAGCAACGCCTCTCCGAGTCCCCCTTCTTCTCCAAGAGCCGGATCACCGTCCTGGGCGACCCCAGCCAGACCACCCGCGACGTGCTCGTCGAGGTCGAGGAGGCCAGCACCGGCTCGGTCGGCCTGGGCATGGGCGTCAGCTCCGACCTGGGCATCTTCGGCTCGATCACCCTGACCCAGCGCAACTTCGACATTGCCGCCCCCGGCAACTTCTTCCGCGGCGCCGGCCAGTTCTTCTCCCTCAACCTCAACCCCGGCGTCGACAACAGCCAGTACGGCTTTTCCTTCCGCGAGCCCTCCTTCCTCGACACCGACAACTTCTTCGACATCCGCGCCTACATCACCCAACGCGACCGTCTGGACTGGAGTGAGGGACGCCTCGGCGCGACCGTCGGCCCCGGCCGCAACTTCTCCGACACCTGGTCCGGCGCCGTCCAGGCCCGCGCCGAGGCCGTCGACATCTACGACCTCGACACCGGCGTGGTCGTGCCCCAGGACGTCCTGGACGTCCAAGGCTCGAACTTCATCGCCTCCATCGGCCCGTCGGTCACCCGCAGCACCACCGACTCGCGCGTCTTCCCCACCGAGGGCTCCGAGCTGACCCTCGCCCTGCAGCGGGCAGGCCTTCTTGGCGACTTCGACTTCACCACCGTCTCCGTCGACTACTACAAGTTCTGGACCGTCGAGGAGGACTACCTCAGCCGCAAGTCCGTCCTGACCTTCCGCTCCAACATCGCCTACATCATCGAGCAGGACGCCCCCACCTTCGAACGCCTCTACGCCGGCGGCCGCAACTTCCGCGGCTTTGACTACCGCGGCGTCGGCCCCCGCGGCATCGGCCCGACCCCGGCCTCGATCGTCACCAGCCGCGCCGTCGGCGGCAACTGGCTCTTCCTCGCCGGCCTCGAGTACAACGTCCCCGTCTACGAGGACATGGTCCGCTGGGTCGTCTTCATCGACACCGGCACCGTCCAGACCGACATCGGCTTCGACGAGTACCGCGTGGCCATCGGCACCGGCCTGCGCCTGCGCGTCCCGTTCTTCAACCAGAAGGGCCCCCCGATCGCCCTGGACTTCGGCTTCCCCGTCCTCAAGCAGGACGGCGACCAGTCCCGCCTGATCAGCTTCGACATCGCCCTGCCTTTCCAATAATCTGAACCACCCCCCGGGCCCGGCCGACGTACGCCAGGCATGGCCCGCCCTCGCCGCGTGGCCCGGAACAACCGCCGATCTCGACCTTCAGAAAGAGGCAACCCTCATGACCCGCACCACCGCATGGATCCTTCCCGTCGTCATCCTCCTGGCCGCGGGACTCGTCATCGCCCAGGACCACGCCCCGGCCGCCAGGCCCGTCCTCGTCGCCATCGTCGACGTCTCGGGCGTCCTGAACTCCCTCGAGGAGAAGGCCCAGATCGAGGCCGAGCTTCAGGCCGAGGCCACCAAACTCAAGGACGAGGAACGCACCCGCAAGGACGATCTCAAGCAGCTCGACGCCGACCTTAAATACCTCGCCGCCGGAACCGACGACTACAACGCCAAGCAGCAGCAGCTCCAGATCAAGCAGATCGAGCTCCAGACCTGGAGCGTCTTCCAGACCCAGCGCATGAGCCGCGAGAGCACCCGTCGGATCTTCGAGCTCTACCAGAAGTTCCTCACCGCCTCCGAGCGCGTGGCCAAGAGCAACGGCTACGACCTGGTCCTCTACAAGGAGCAGCCGCTCGACCGCATCGGCGCCAACATCGACAACCTCAAGCCCGAGAACCTCGCCGAGGTCATCCAGTCCCGCAAGGTCCTCTGGGCCGCCGACGGCCTGGACATCACCGACCAGGTCCGCACCCTGATGGACAATGACTTCCGTTCCGGCGGCAAGTAAGACCCGGCCCCCCGGACCCCATCCTTATCCCCTCCCAAGCCCATGGCTCCCCGTGGGCTTTTTTCTTCGTTCAGACCCGCATGCGTGATGCGCGGGGCGGGGTTGGGGACCGGGACATCAGGCCGTAAAATGAGTAGGCTGTAGTGCTCCCGCCGGCCAACCGCCGGGGGGACCGCAGGTAAATCGTCGCCATGCCCCAGTTCACCGCCCAGCAAATCTCCCAGCACGTCGGAGGCACGCTCGTCGGCTCGGCCTCCCTGGCCCTGCTGCGCGTCGAATCCATGGACCGCTCCGACGCCGGCGACCTGACCCTGATCACCGACGATCGCTACGTCCGGCTCTGGCCCGACGCCCGGGCCTCCGGGGCCCTGGTGCAGCAGGGCCTCAAGGTCGAGCCCGGCGACGGCCGCGCCCTGATCTTCGTCGGCGACGCCAACCTGGCCATGGTCCGCGCCCTCGAGCTCTTCGCCCCGCCGCTGCCGAGCCCGCCCGTCGGCGTCGACCCCCGGGCCGTCGTCGACCCCACCGCCAGGATCGCCCCCGACGCCCGCGTCGGCCCCCACTGCGTCGTCGGCCCGCGCGTCACCCTCGGCCCCGGCGTCGTCCTGCACGCCAACGTCGTCGTCCTCGACGACAGCGCCATCGGCGACCGCACCGTGCTCTGGCCCGGCGTCGTCGTCCGCGAGCGATGCCAGGTCGGCCGCGACTGCATCCTCCACCCCAACGTCACCGTGGGCGCCGACGGTTTCGGCTTCCTGCCCCCCGCCAAGCACCAGCCCGGCTCCAACGGCCAAGGCTGGCTCAAGATCCCCCAGATCGGCACCGTCCGCATCGGCGACCACGTCGAGATCGGCGCCGGCACCTGCATCGACCGCGGCAAGTACTCCGAGACCTTCATCGACGACGGCGCCAAGATCGACAACCTCTGCCAGATCGCCCACAACTGCACGATCGGCAAGCACTGCATCCTCGCCGGACAGGTCGGCCTCGCCGGCTCGGTCACCCTCGGCGACGGCGTGATCATGGGCGGCAAGGTCGCCGTCAAGGACCAGGTCACCATCGGCGCCGGCGTCCGCCTCGCGGCCTGCTCGGCCGTCATGGAGGACATCCCCCCCAACCAGACCTGGGGCGGCTACCCCGCCCGCGACGCCCGCATCGCCCTGCGTGAGCACGCCGCCATGCGCAAGCTCCCCGACCTGATCCAGTCCCTCCAGGCCGACGAACGCGCGAAGAAGAAACGCGCAGCCGAAAAGCCCGCGTAACCCCCGGACCCCCCGGAACCCACGGCCCCCCGGAACCTCGGAGCCGCTCATCGACGCTCAGACCCTCCAGCCTCAGGACCGCCAGGCGCTGACCATGCAAGAGGTCCAGCACACCATCGGACAGCCCGCCCGGACCGCCGGCCCGGGTCTGTTCACGGGCAAACCCGCCGAGGTGACCTTCAAGCCCGCCCCGCCCAACCACGGCGTGGTCTTCATCCGCGCCGACCTGGGCCCCTCCGCCCGTATCCCCGCCCTGGTCCGCCACGTCGTCAAACGCCCCCGTCGCACCACCCTGGCCGTCGGCGAGGCCTCGGTCGACACCTGCGAGCACGTCCTGTCCGCCGTCGCCGGCGCCGGCATCGACAACCTCATCATCGAGGTCACCGGCCCGGAGATGCCCATGCTCGACGGCTCGGCCCGCCAGTACCTCGACACGCTCACGCAGGCCGGCATCACGCCCACCACCGAGCCCCGCCGCCGCCTGGTCGTCCGCGAGCCCGTGGTCGTCGAGCACGCCGGCGCCGTCATCGCCGCCCTGCCCAGCCGCGAGCCGGGCATGCGCGTCACCTACGACCTGTGCTACGCCCAGCCGCCCATCGGCGAGCAGGTCCACGGGTTCCTGCTCGGGCCCCCCACCCCCGGCCAGTACGCGCGCGACATCGCCCCCGCCCGCACCTTCGTCCTCTAGGCCGAGGCCAAGGCGTTCCAGAGCCAGGGCTGGGGCCAGCACCTGACCAGACGCGACGTCCTGGTCATCGGCGAGAACGTCCCGCTCGGCGACA
>JADZET010000074.1 GCA_020850375.1 Phycisphaeraceae bacterium
GCACAACGACCTGCGCAGCCGGTTCAACCGGGGGGACGCGGAGGTGCACGCGGCCATCGCCACGTGGGCTGGATACGCCCAGCAGGCGCGAGACCTGATCCTCGCCGGCCGGGGCCGGGAGATCGGCCCGCTGATGGACGCCAACTTCGACCTGCGGGCCAGGCTGATCAAGATCAGCCCGGGCAACCATCGGCTGGTGGCCATCGGGCGTGAACTGGGCGCGGCGGTGAAGTTCGCGGGGTCAGGCGGGGCGGTGATCGGCACGTATGACGGCGACCCGGGGCGCCTGGCGAGGCTGAGGCAGGCGTACGAGGCGTTCGGGGCCAGATTAATTGACCCGCAAATCCTGTAACATCATGGGCCAGACAAGTCGGATGATCCATGAGCCTACGGAACTCGTTCATGACCTGCTCCCCTCGATCCACCGTCACCAAGGCCATCATCCCCGCCGCGGGGATGGGCACGCGTTTCCTGCCGGCGACCAAGAGCATGCCCAAGGAGATGCTGCCGATCGTGGACAAGCCCGTGCTCCAGTTCGTCATCGAGGAGGCGGTGGCCAGCGGGATCAAGGACATCCTGATCGTCACCGGCCGGGGCAAGCGGGCCATCGAGAACCACTTCGACTTCAACCCCGAGCTCGAGACGTTCCTGCGGCAGGCGGGCAAGGACGACCTGATCGACCAGGTGCGCGACATCGGCGAGCAGTGCCAGATCTTCTACATCCGCCAGAAGGAGCAGCTCGGGCTCGGCGACGCGATCCGTCTCGGCCGACAGCACATGGGGGATGAGCCCTTCGCGGTGTTGCTGGGGGACACGATCATCGATCCGCCGCAAGGGGCGGCCCCGGGGCTGCGACAGTTGCTCGACGCCTATGAGCGCAAGCGGTCGAGCGTGGTGGCGGTGCATCACGTGCCCAAGGCGTGGGTCAGCCGTTACGGCATCGTCGACGGCCAGCCCGAGGACGGCGACGGGCCGGAGCTGGTCCGTCTGCGCCGACTTATCGAGAAGCCCAAGCCGGCCGAGGCGCCGACCGACCTGGCCATCGCCGGGCGGTACGTCTTCACCCCCGAGATCTTCGACTGCATCGACCACACCGGCCGCGGCGTCGGCGGGGAGATCCAGCTCACGGACGCGATGAACCTGCTGGCCCAGCAGCAGCCGATGTACGCCCTGGCCTGGCAGGCCAAGCGGTACGACATCGGCGACCGCGTCGAGTACGCCAAGTGCTTCGTCGACTTCGCCCTACGCCGGCCGGACACGGGGGCGGCGATGCGCGAGCACCTTGGACGCGCCCTGCAAAGCTAGGCACGTCGGCCCAAGTTCGGCAGGCGGTCGCGGCCTTATAATGACTTGATGCTCCGACGTTCCCCCAGCGACGCCTGCTTGGCGCCTTTGCCGCGCATCGCGGCCGTCAGCTTCCTCAACACCAAGCCGCTGGTCCATGGCTTTGACGACCTGGTCCGCGAGGCGGGCAAGACGCGTGCTCCCAAGCTTCAGCTCCACGTCCCGAGCAGGCTCTTGGCCTCGCTCGAGAGCGGCAAGGCCGACCTGGCCCTGTGCCCGGTCATCGACTACTTCCGCAGCGAGCGCCCGCTGACGCTGGTGCCCTGCGGCGGGATCGGCTGCCAGGGGCCGACGCTGACGGTGATGCTCTACAGCCGCAAGCCATGGCGCGACGTCACGGACCTGCACGCCGACACGGACAGCCACACCAGTGTGGCCCTGGCCCAGATCATCCTGCACGGCCTGTTCCGGTGCCGGCCCAAGCTCCACAGGCTCACCCGCTCACAGGTCCACTTCGACCATGCCGGCCCGCCGACGGTTCTGCTCATCGGCGACAAGGTCGTCACTCACGCCCCGCCGCGTCGTCTTTACCCGCATCAACTGGACCTGGGCCAGGCGTGGCTGGAGCTGACGGGGCTGCCGTTCCTGTTCGCCGTGTGGATGGCCCGGCCGGAGGTGGACCTGGGGGATTGGCCGCTGCGGCTCGACGGGCTCAAACAGCGGAACCTGCGGCGAGTCCCGGAGATCGCGGCCGAGTACGCGCCGAAACTCGGCTGGCCCGTGGACTTGGCCGAGCAGTACCTCGGCCACTCGATGCGCTACGACGTCGGGCCGGCGCAGAAGCAGGCCGTCGAGGCGTTCGCGCAGCGATGCCTGGCGCTGGGCCTCATCGACCAACCCCGGCCGCTGAGCTGGATGGCGTACGTACCCCCCTCCATACCCTCGTTGAGCTGACCCCACGTGCCACGCCGCCTTGCCGAGCCTTATGCCAGTCCGCTCCTGGCCGACCTGGCCAAGCAGTTGCTCTTCGCCCCGCCCGAGCGCAAACGTGAGCAGGCCCAGCAGGCGGAGATGCTCCACGATCAGGTCGAGAACGCCCAGGAGTATCCCTACGACTTCGTCGCCTTCCGCATCACGGGCTTCCGCAGCGAGCAGCCGTCGTCGCACCTGATCGCCGGGCACGTGCTCAAGCACGACCTGCGCCTGCTGATCGACGCCCTGACCCGCAAGGCCCCGATCATCCAGCCCGAGGGGGCGGAGCCGAGCCTGACGCCCGAGGAACTGGCCGCCAAGCTCAACGTCAGCACCAAGACCATCAGCCGGTGGCGTCAACTGGGGCTGCGCTGGCGGTGGGAACGGCGGGAGGACCACCCCCGGCCGGTGCTGGTCTTCACGCCCAAGGCGGTGGCGGATTTTCAGGCCCAGGCCGCCACGCGCATCGCCCGCGCGGCGGCGTTCAGCCGGCTCACGCCGGCGCAGCGGCAGACGTTGGTGCAGCGGGCGCGGCGGTTGGTGCAGAAGTCGCACCTTTCGATCTACCCGGTGGCAAGAAGGCTGGCGAATCAGGCGGGGCGATCGATCGAGAGCATCCGGCAACTTCTCGAGCAGCACGACCGGCAGCACCCGGAGGAGGCGATCTTTCCCGGGCGGACGGCGCCGCTCAGTGAACGGCAGCACCGAGTAATCGCACGGGCGAGGCGATGGGGGATCGCGATCGACAAACTGGCGCATCGCTTCGGACGGACGCGGTCGACGATCTATCGGGCGATCCATGACGCGCGGGCCCAGGGGCTGCGTCAGCGGGCGATCCCGTACATCGAGATCCCGACGTTCGGGCGGGAGGACGCCGACGAGGTGTTCCTCCGCCACGCGAGCGTCACGCTCCCGCCCGAGGCGTCGGCTGAGAGGTCAGAGGACTCCGGCGTGATGCCCGGGATGTCGGACTCCGCGGTCCTGCCCGGGATCAACTCGATGCCCGCGCCCAAGGGGCCGGAGCTGGCGCCCTGCCTCGAGGAACTCTTCCAGCAGGCCAAGATGCCGCGCGACCGGCAGCGGGCGCTGGCCCTGCGGATGAACTACCTGCGCTACAAGGCGGCCGCGCTGCGGGACACGCTCAGCCCCAGCGACCCGCGCGTGGCGGACCTCGACCAGATCGACCAATACCTCCGCCAGGCAGACGCCATCCGGACGGAACTGGTCCGGGCGAACCTGCCGGTCCTGTTGACGGTGGCGCGGCGGCATTTATTGGGGCATGAGGATGGGCTGCTACGCCTGCCCCCCCTGCTGGAGATCGGATTAGATGTGCTGATCGACGCGGTGGACCGCTACGACATCCGGCGAAATCGGTCGCTCGAGTGGTACGTGACGTGGCGGCTGATGCAGCAATTCGTGCGGGAGCAGCTCAAGGCCGAGACGACGCTGGCCGAGCCCAAGGGCGGGCCGCTGACAAGGGCGGCGAGGAGAGAGGATGCGGCGGTGGTGAGGCAGAGGATGGTGGAGAATGCCCGCGCACATGGGATCGACCTGCTGCCGTCAGCCTGAGGTTTCTTCAGGGCGCAGAGCAAGCCGCCAAATCTGGGCACGAATTACACGACGTCTTTGGGATGCCGTGCAGCATTTTCACGTCACGTTGTTTTCGCAGTCATCGCAAGGAGAGCAACACGCAATTCGGCGTTCTCACATTCCAGCTTCTTGATGGCCAGGAGGAAATGTCTCGCGTGGTAGAGGATAAGAAAGAAATTGAAAAAGAAAGCGAAGCAACTGTAGCCCACCGCGATGAGGTAGAAGTACGCTGGAAACACGTCTACTGCTTTGTTGCTCGCGGCCGCCAACTGGTATATGCCTACCAGGAAAAGGACCGCACCGAGCAGTGCCGCGAAGAGCATGAAATAGATGTATGGTTTGACAGCAACGGCTTCGATTGCACGGCGTGTTCCCGGAAGGTCGTCAGCCAGGTCACCTGCTAGCGGTGAGAATTGTCGTGATGTCTGCATGGGTTTCACCTCTGCAACGGGAGGGTGAAGTGATCCGAGACAGGCACAAGACTCCCTCCCCGGCACCTATCAGAATAGTCGAAAGAACCCGAAGGTGTTATCTTCTTGTCCATGCCCTCCCTTCTGATTGCCCAAGGACGCGTGATCGACCCCGCCCATGAGCTGGACCTGGTGACGGACGTTTTGGTCGTCGACGGGAAGGTCCGCAGCGTGGGCAAGGTGGCGGACCCGGCGAAGGCGGCGGATGCGGTGCTGCATGCGGCGGGGTGCATCGTCTGCCCGGGTCTGATCGACCCGCACGTGCACCTGCGCGAGCCGGGGCAGGAGGAGAAGGAGACGATCGCCACGGGGGCGGCGTCGGCGGTGGCGGGCGGGTTCACGAGCGTCTGCTGCATGCCCAACACGAGCCCGGCCCTGGACGACGACGGGCGGATCGACTTCGTCTATCACCAGGCGGCGCGGGCGGGGCTGGCCAACGTCTTCCCCGTGGGGGCGATCACCAAGGGGCGGCAGGGTCAGCAGCTGGCCGAGATCGGGCTGATGTCGGCGGCGGGGGCGGTGGCCTTCTCGGACGACGGGGTGGCAGTGGCGTCGGCGTCGGTGATGGCCAAGGCGCTGGCGTACATCGCGATGACGGGCAAGGTGCTGATGCAGCACTGCGAGGACCCGCAACTCGGGGGGGGCGTCATGAACGCCGGGGCGCTGGCGACGCGCCTGGGGCTGGCGGGCTGGCCGCGCGTGGCGGAGGAATTGATCATCCAGCGGGACATCCTCTTGAACCTGCGGCAGAACTTCCAGGCCCGCTACCACGTGCAGCACATCTCGTCCGGGGGATCGGTCGAGATGATCCGGCGGGCACGCTGCGACCTTTTCGGGCAGGCGCACATCACGGCCGAGGCCACGCCGCATCACCTGCTGCTGACGGAAGAGGCCTGCGCGACATACGACACGAACACGAAGATGAACCCGCCGCTGCGGGCGAGGCGGGACATCGAGGCGATGCTCGAGGGGATCCGCGACGGGGTGATCACCGTGCTGGCGACGGACCATGCGCCGCACACGCGGGAGGAAAAGGAGCTGGAATTCGCGGCCGCGCCGTACGGGATCGTGGGGCTGGATTGTGCCCTGCCGCTCTATATCAAGGCGCTGATCGAGACGGGGGTGATCGACTGGCCGGCAATGCTGGCGATGCTGACGATCAACCCGGCGCGGCTGTGCAACCTCACGAACAAGGGGCACCTGGGCGCGGGGGCGGACGCGGACGTGACGATCATCGACCCCCGGAAGTCGTGGACGATCGACGTCAACGAGTTCGCGAGCAAGGGGCGGAACTGCCCGTTCGACGGGTGGAAAGTGACGGGGCAGGCGATCGCGACGATCGTGGGTGGCACGGTGAAACTGCTGCGCGAGCCGGATCGGCTTAAGGGTGATTCTTCGTCTAAGATGCCGGGCGAGATCGCCGTCCGCCCGCAGGATCTGCTGACGGCGATGAACGTGTGAAACCAAGAGAGATTCTTAGGACAGAGCCTTCGCCGCGGCGGCAGCGGCTTTGGCGGCGGCGATCGCTTTGGCTTTTTCCAGGGCCGCGGCCTTGAGAGCTTCCTTGTCGACGCCCCCGCCCCCGCCCCCGGGAGCAGTACCGGGAGCGGCGGCGGGCGTATGGGCGGGCTTGGCCGATTTGGGCGCGGCGGCTTCGTTGACCAGCCAGGAGCGGAGGCGGTCGGCGGCGTCCTTGAGCGTGGCGGCGCGGTCCTGGTTCGCATCCACGGGCCACCAGGGGCCGGCGACCACCAGCGAGCTCTCATAGCCCACGCCGCGCAGACGTTGGACAAGTTCCTTGGCCTGGGGTTCGCCGGGTTCGTCTTGTCCGGCCCAGCCGGGGCCGCCGAGGCGGACCATGGCAATGCGGCTGCCGAGCATGGGGACGCTGATGACGGGGAGCTCCCAGGCGGCGCCGAGGCCCGAGCCGGCAAGGTTCCAGCAGAGGCCGGCGAGGGGGTGGCCGGCCATTTCCAGGACGGACCACCAGTCGCGGGCTTCGCTGAGGCTGATCTGGCCCGGCTGCGGTGCGCGGGTGTTCTCGAAGAGGAGACGCACGCCGAGGGGCTCGGTGGCGGCGAGGACCTGCTGGGTGTGCATGGCAATCCGCTGGGCGGCGGCGAGCTTGGTCTGGCCGCGGGCGGCGTAGCCGCCCCAGAGGCGGACGGCGGGAGCGCCGATCTGTTTGGCGAGGTGGATGAGCCTGACGGCCTGGTCAATCTGGCGGCGGGCGGCGGCGGCGTCCTTGGCGTGCAGGCCGACGGCGGCGCTCAGAGCGGCGATGCGCAGGCCGGCGGAGGTGGCGGCTTGTTGGACGCGCTGGGGGTCGAGGGTGGCGGGGTCGGAGGCGATGCCACCGGGCAGAGCGTGGCTGGGGTCGGCGTCGTCGGGGACGCCGAGCGATGTCGTCCAGAGCTCGACGGCGTCGCAGCCGGCGGCTTGGGCAGACTTGCAGAGATCTTCAATGGATTGTGACGGCAGCGCCAGGGCGCTAAGGGCGAGCTGCATGGGCATCGTGAGGGGTCCTCGTGGTCACCATCCCCACGCCAATGTACCACGGCGGCGCGGCCGGGCTCAGGCGGCAGTCCCCGCCGTCGCCTCTGAAGCCGAGGGCTGACCCTTCACGGTCAGTTGGAGGTGGGCGAGGGGGCCGTGGGGCTTGGACTTTTCCTCTTCGAGCTTCTGGGCGACGGCGGCGCTGACGTAGCGGTTGAAGAGGATGGCCTTGATCATGGACCACATCCCGCCGGGGCTGGCGAAGGCGTGGTCGACGGCCGAGGGCTCGTAGCCGCAGTGGAGCATGCACTGCTGGCAGGAGGGGTTGCCCGAGGCGCGGCCGTAGCTGGCCCAGGCGGTTTCCTGCATGAGCTCATTGAAGGAGTCGGCGTATCCCTCCTGGAGGAGGTAGCAGGGTTTCTGCCAGCCGAAGAGGTTGTAGGTCGGGCTGCCCCAGGGGGTGCACTCGTAGTCGCGCCGGCCCATGAGGAATTCCATGTAGAGAGGGGACTGGTTGAACTTCCAGCCCTTCTTGCGATTCGAGAGGATCATCTCGAAGAGGTCGGTGGTCTTCTTGCGCTCACGGAGGAAGGAGGCCTGGTCGGGGGCTTTGGAATAGGCATAGCCGGGGCTGACCATCATGCCCTCGACGCCGACGTCCATCATCTCGTCGAAGAATTTACGGACGTCGTTGGGGTCCGCCCCCTGGAAGAGCGTGGTGTTGGTGGTGACACGGAAGCCCATCTGGACGGCGAGGCGGATGGCCTCGATGGCCTTGGTGAAGGTGCCCTCGCGGCAGACGGCGAAGTCGTGATGCTCCTCGCGGCCGTCCATGTGGACGCTGAAGGAGAGGTACTTGCTGGGCTTGAAAACGCCAGCCTCGAGTTTTTCTTTCAGCAGCAGGGCGTTGGTGCAGAGGTAGACGTACTTCTTGCGGGCGATCAGCCCCTCGACGACCTCGCCGATGCGGCTGTGCATCAGGGGTTCACCGCCGGGGATGCTGACCATCGGGGCGCCGCACTCTTCAGCGGCCTTCCAGCACTCCTCGGGGGTGAGCTCTTTTTTGAGGATGTGGGCGGGGTACTGAATCTTGCCGCAGCCGGCGCAGGCGAGGTTGCAGCGGAAGAGGGGCTCGAGCATGAGGACCAGGGGGTAGCGCTTCCGCCCGCGCAGGCGCTTGCCGAGGATGTAGGTGGCGACGGTCCACATCTGCGAAACAGGTACCGACATGCGTGCTGCCCTTTGCCAATCAAGGGATTAAGGCGTCTTGTGGGTCTGGCGTCCGCCTGACGCCTTGATGGTAGTGCCCTGGGCCGGGCGATCAAATGGGGGCGGGGTGTGGGGAAAGGGTAGCGGAGCGGTGGCTTGACACCTCCTGCCGAGGCATTAGACTATTTGGCTCAGCTTTGCCAGACCTTTACGAAAGATCACGACGATGAATCGACAGACTTTCCTGGCCAAGGAAGACGTTGTGCCCCGCAAGTGGTGGGTGGTGGATGCCACCGATCTGGTGCTCGGCCGGCTCTCGGTCAAGCTCGCCACCATCCTGATGGGCAAGCACAAACCCCAGTACACCCCGCACCATGACGTGGGCGACTTCGTCGTGGTGACCAATGCGGCGAAGATCCGCATGACCGGGAGCAAGGCGCAGCAGAAGTTCTTCCAGGAGTTCACGGGCTGGCCGAGCGGTCGGAAGCTGCACAGCTACGAGTGGATGCTCGAGCACCGGCCGGAGAAACTCCTGGAGTGGTCCGTCCGCCGGATGCTGCCCAAGAACAAGCTGGCGTCGAGCATGCTCGACAAGCTCAAGGTCTACCGGGGCGAGGAACATCCGCACCAGGCGCAGGAGCCTGAGGCGCTCAAGCTCGACCCCCGGAAGTAACTCCGGTCATCACGCGCAACCACCGGCCCAGCGGCTGACGACCTGGGCTTCAATCAGGAAGGCCGTCCATGGCAGAATCGCAAGTGACGCAGACCCTCGGGAACATCGACATCGGCTCGGTCGGCGGCGGCGCCCCGGCGGCGGCCACCGCCCCGGCGCCTCGTCAGGCGGCGGTGCCTGATCGCGGTGGGTTCGTCTGGGGTACGGGCCGGCGCAAAACCGCTGTTGCTCGCGTCCGTGTCAAGCCGGGCCAGGGCAAGTTCCTGGTCAATGACCGCGAGGTCAACAAGTTCTTCACCGAACTCCGCGATCAGGAGGACGCCGTCAGTCCTCTCAAGGTCACCAAGACCCAGGGCAGCCTGGACGTCTTCGTCAACGTGCACGGCGGCGGGTACATGGGCCAGGCGGGTGCGGTGAAGCTGGGGTTGAGCCGGGCGCTGATGGGATACGACCCGTCGCTCGAACCGATCCTCCGCGACAACAACATGCTCACCCGCGACCCGCGAAAGGTCGAACGCAAGAAGTACGGCCAGTCGGGTGCCCGCAAGCGGTTCCAGTTCTCGAAGCGTTAACCCCCACCGCGGACAATCCCCTTCGATTTTCACGCCGCTTGCGGGACCTCCCGCGAGCGGTTTTGTTTTGTGGGCGTGTCGTACCTCTGTCACCGGCACGCGGTTACACTTTACGAACCGATGACGAGCCACCTCGCCGATCCTCTGGCTGTCCTTAAGCAGGTCTGGGGCCATGACGCCTTTCGGCCGCTGCAGCGGCGGGCGGTCGACGCGGCGTTGGAGGGGCGTGACAGTCTGGTGGTGCTGCCGACGGGCGGGGGTAAGAGCCTGTGCTATCAGATGCCGGCGGCGTGCGGGGCGGGATTGGTGGTGGTGATCTCGCCGCTGATCGCGCTGATGGACGATCAGGTGGCGGCGGCGAAGCAAGTGGGGCTGCGGGCGGAGGCATTGCACTCGCACGCGGGCGATGCGCACCGGCAGGCAGTGCGGCGGGACCTCTGGCGGGGGCAGATTGATCTGCTGTATCTGAGCCCGGAACGGCTGGTGATGAGCGACATGCTCGGGGCGCTGGGGGAGCGGCTGGCGCTGGTGGCGGTGGATGAGGCACACTGCGTGTCGCACTGGGGGCATGAGTTTCGGCCGGAGTATCGGCAGCTGGCCCCCTTCTTTGACGGCGTGCCGCACTGTCCCCGCATGGCGTTGACGGCGACGGCCACGCCGCGCGTGCAGCAGGACATCGTGGCTATGCTGGGTCTGCGCGACCCGGCGCGCCTCGTGGGCCACGTCGACCGGCCGAATCTCACCTATCGCGTCATGAATCGGCACGACCAGGCGAAGCAGGTGCTCGAGGTGGTCGAGCGCTTCCCCGGCCAGGGCGGGATCGTCTACGCCCAGACACGGGCGGAGGTCGAGCGGTTGGCCGCGAGCCTGGCCAGGGCGGGCGCTTCCTGCGCCGCCTATCACGCGGGACTCGACCCGGCCCACCGCCGGCGGACGCAGCATGACTTCGTGCACGAGCAACTCGACGTGGTGGTGGCGACGATCGCATTCGGGATGGGGATCGATCGGCCGAACGTGCGGTTCGTGGTGCATGCCAACACGCCGCGGTCGGTGGAGCACTACCAGCAGGAGTCGGGCCGGGCGGGACGCGATGGTCTGCCGGCTGAGTGTGTGCTGCTGTTCAGCGGCGGCGACCTGGCCAAGCACCGGTCGATGTCGCAGACCGACGGCCCCCTGCCGCCGGAGCGGGCGGCGGCGATCGACAAGCAGCTCAATGACATCGGCCAGTACGCCGTGGCGCCGGTGTGCCGGCATCGTCAGCTCACGGAGCACTTCGGCCAGCCCTACCCCGACCCGGAGGCGGCCACGGCGACGACGGACGGCTGCGGGGCGTGCGACGTTTGCATGGGGCAGGTGCAGGAGCTGCCGGCCGAGGAGGCGATCGTTACGGCACAGAAGATCCTCAGCGCCGTCTGGCGGACGGGCGGGCGGTTCGGGCGCGTGTACATCGGCAAGCTGCTGGTCGGCAAGGCCGACGAACGGATGGCGAGCCGGGGGCACGACAAGCTGCGCGTCTGCGGCATCCTGGCCGAGGCGGGGCCGCGTGCCGTGTCGGCGTGGATCGACCAGCTGATCGTGCAGGGCATGCTCGCGATCATGCTCGAGGAGGACATGCCGCTGCTGACGATGACCGAGGCGGGACGGGCGCTCTGCCGCGACGTCGGCACGGTGCGCCTTAGCGTGCCGCCGCCGAAGGCCAAGCGGCAGCGTGACCGCTCACGGACGGACAAACGGCAGATGGCGGGGGAAATCGAGGCGTTGGCCCCCGCCGAGCAGGACCTGTTCGAACGTCTGCGGCTGATGCGCAAGCTGCTGGCCGCGCGTCAGGGCGTGCCGCCTTACGTGATCTTTCACGACACGGTCCTGCGGGCGATGGCGCAGGAGCGGCCGGCGTCGTTGGCGGCGATGCGATCCATTCGCGGCATCGGCGATCGCAAGCTGCAACGCTATGGGCCGATTTTTCTGCGCGTGCTGGCGGGCGAGGATCCGGGCGATCTGGCGGATGACGTGGCAGCGGAAGAGACCGCAACGGATTAGCCGGAACTCGAGGTATCAGAGGTAGGGCACGCATCCTGCGTGCCAGGGCCTGTTGTTGGTCAACCCACGGCACGCAGGATGCGTGCCCTACCGTTGGCGTGCAGCATGCCATGGGGCCAGGCGGCTAGACGTCGAGGTTCTTGACCTCCAGGGCGTGGTCCTCGATGTACTTGCGGCGGGGCTCGACCTCTTCGCCCATGAGGATCGTAAAGAGCTGCTCGGCCTCGCTGGCGGCGTCCCAGGCCACGCGCAGGAGGACGCGGTTGGCGGGGTTCATCGTCGTCTCCCAGAGCTGCTCGGCATCCATCTCACCGAGGCCCTTGAAACGCTTGATCTCCAGGCCCTCCTTGCCGAGCTCGACCACGGCGTGGGTGACCTGCGAAAGGTTGACGACGGGGTTGACCTTGGTCTGCCCCTTGGCGTCGATCCGGGTGAGCTCGAAGCGCGTCGAGGCCAGCTCGCCGCTGGGCAGCTCGACCTGTGACAAGGCCCAGTCGTCGATGGACAGGCCGAACTCGTCAGCCAGCCGCATGAACAGACGCTCGAGCTCACGGACCTCGTGCAGTTCCTTGCGCATCGCGGCCCTGGCGGGGGTCGCCGACGTCGCTTGCTCGGAGGGCTGTCCGGGTTCACCGCCGTCACTGGCCAGGACTTTGTCGAGCTCGGGATCGGATTCCTGAAGGTCGTGCTCGGCGCGGAAGCGTTCCTCCTCAGCCTCGGACCAGAAGTAGTGATCGTGGTCGAGGCGGTCGGGGATCTGCAGGCGGATGCGTGGGAGGCGGCCCTTGCCCTCGGGGTCGTGGGAACGCAGGGCGAGGAACTCCTCGAAGACGATGCCCCGCCGGCTGAGGATGTGGGCGATGTCCTGGATCTGCGTCAGGAGGTCGAGCGCCTGGGCCAGCGACGTGGCGCTGAGGCGGAGTTTTTCACGGTGGTCGGCGTCGAAGACGACCAGCTCCGTGCCCTCAAGTCCCAAGCCGGTCAGGACGGCGTGCATGCGCTTTTCGTTCAGGACGTACTCGCTCTTCTTGCCGCGCGTCACCTGGTAGAGCGGGGGCTGGGCGATGTAGACGCGACCCTGACGGATCAGCTCGGGCATCTGGCGGAAGAAGAAGGTCAGCAGCAGCGTGCGGATGTGCGACCCGTCGACGTCGGCGTCGGTCATGATGACGATCCGGCCGTAGCGGAGCTTGTCGATGTTGAAGTCGTCGGCGCCGATGCCGCAGCTTAAGGCCTGGATGATGATGCGGATTTCCTCGAAGCCGAGGATCTTGTCGAGGCGGGCCTTTTCGACGTTAAGGATCTTGCCCTTGAGGGGGAGGATGGCCTGGTAGCGGTGGTCGCGGCCGCCCTTGGCCGAGCCGCCGGCGGAGTCGCCCTCGACGAGGTAGAGCTCGGAGTTCTCGACGTCGCGGCTGGTGCAGTCGTAGAGTTTGCCGGGCAGGCCGCCGGAGTCGAAGGCGCCCTTGCGGCGGGTCAGCTCGCGGGCCTTGCGGGCGGCCTCGCGGGCCTGGGCGGCGAGGATGCCCTTCTGGCAGACGCGTTTGGCGTCGGAGGGGTGCTCCTCGAGCCA
>JADZET010000075.1 GCA_020850375.1 Phycisphaeraceae bacterium
ACAAGATCCCGCAGACGTGCCTGGAGCAGAACAGCCTGGCGGGGCGGATCGACCCGGTGCTGCGGATCATGGGGACGTTCTGCTTCTCGAAGCACGCGGCGGCGTTCGCGGCGACGCAGGGGGTGGATCTGAAGGAGATCCACGCCAAGGCGAAGAAGCTGGCGACCGAATCGCTGGCGATCCCGCCGCACGTGACGGCGAACATCGCGGAGGACCTGACGGGGGACAACGAGGTGCCGCTGCTGATGTTCGATCACCCATGGATCGCCAGGATGCTCGAGGTGCGGATCGAGTCGATCCGGCAGTACATCGCCGAGGTGCGCAAGCGCATCGACGGGAAGCGCAAGGGCGTGAAGCTGTCGGCGGCGTTCGTTCCGCCGACGAAGATCGGGCATGACTCGTCGAGCCCGCGGCCGTGGCTGGCGGCGCAGAGCTACGCGGCGTATCGGCAGAGCGCGTTGGACATGATCCACTGCGTGATCCACTGGGGGCCGGACACGGTGGAGTATGACACGCGGCGGGCGGTCCATGCGATGGCGGGGTCGAAGGTGCAGATCTGCACGCACGTCAAGGCGTATGGGGCGTCGCGGCCGGACGGGCTGCAGTCGTTGGTGTCGGCGGCGCGGCGGGGCGGGGCGCCAAGCGTGGCGTACTTCTGCTACGACCTGCTTTCGGAGCCGATGATGGCGGCGATCAAGAACCTGCGGGCTTAGGCGAGCGGGTGCTTGATGAGGCAATAGAAGGTCGAGGCCCACGTTCGATGAACGTGGGCCTCTTTCTTGGGAGAGGGGGCGATGTTTTTTTGGGGGTCGGGCGGAGGAGGGGTTTTTTCCCCGAGTTTTTGACGCTGTATGTGACGTCGGGGTTCCCTATCTGTTGGATCGCCGCGGCTGCGGGAGGGGCGAGGCGTGGGGCGGGCGGCGGTGGCGGCGTGAGGGAAAGTTCCTAGTCGGGTGGGTCTTTTTTTTGTTGATCACCGGGTTGTAAAAAAGCGCTTGCATATCAGTGCGCCTTGGCTAAATTGGCTGTGGCTCCATGCCAGTAACTCAATACGTCGGCCCGGGCTGTACGCCCCGGTCGATCGGCGTCTCTACACCCCGCGAGCCGGAGGATCAGACGATGCGATCAGCGATGCAGCGTTGGGCGGTCGGCGTGTTGGCGTTAGGGATGGGATTGGGAGCGGGGACGGCGAGGGCGGGGACGAACGAATGGATCGGGACGCCGGGGGAGAGCGGGGATTGGTTTGAGGCGGCGAATTGGTCAGCAGGGCATGTGCCCATGGCGGCATATTCGTCTTGGTCGTCGGTCAATGTCCGGATCGCCAACGGCGGGCAGGCGGTGATCAGCGGGGGGGAGGCTGTTTCCGGTCCGATTGAATTGGCGGGACAGAATGGTTTGTTGTGGAACCTCTGGTTGTCGGGCGGGTCGCTGACGTTGGACCCTGGCCGATCACTGGTGATGCGTGATCAGGGCAGTTTGCGGGTGTCCGGAGGGGTGCTGCGGGCGAGCAGTCTGCAGACGGGTGAGAGCGAGTACTGCGGAAATCGCGTGCTTCAGGAGGGCGGGGTGATCGAATTGACGTCCGGCTTGTCGCTGGAGGGAGCACCGGCGGTGTTCAATCTGTTCGAGCCGGCGCCGACGGAACCGGGTGGGCCGGTCGCGTCGGTAGCGATCCAGAGCGCGATGTATAAGCTCTCGGGCGGACGGTTGTCAACGGGGGCGAGCGCGATCGGGACACGCGGAGGCGGGGTGATGTGGCAGACGGGGGGTGAGCATGTGGTGGCGGGGCGGCTGACGATCGGCGGGGCGACGCCGTTCCCAACCGTGTGGGACATCAACGACGGGCCTGTGATTGCGTCGGCGGGGGAGGCTGGGCAGGCGGGTGAGTCACTCGCCTTTGAGCCGTATCCGGTTGAGTTCATCCCTCTGCAGCCCATTCCCTTCCCGTCGACGCCGCGGGCCTCGCGGGGGGTGTACATGCTCGAGGGCGGGAGCCTGGAGGCGGACAGCATCTTCATGGATCGGACCGGGTCGCTGGATCAGGGCGGGGGGGCCATCGTCACGCGGTTCCTGAGCATTGGTTCAGGGAGCGAGTACCGGAAGACGGGGGGAACCCTGGCGGTATCGACCGGGATCCAGCTCGACGGGAAGATGACGCTGGAGACGCCTGTGGCCGTCACGGCGGGGTCGGGGATGTTCAATTTCTCGCGCGGGACGTTGACCGGGGCGGACAAGCTGTCGCTGAACCTGGGCCAGGAGTCGCTGCTGATCCTCAGCCCGGCGCAGGCGGCGACGGGGTTCGGCTCGATGGCGAGCCTGGGGAAGGTGCACATCGCGGGGCGTGATCTGACGATCGAGACGGGCGAGAAGGTGAGCAACGCGTGGGGCCGGATCACCGACTTCGTGACGGTGCGGGGCAGGCTCACGGCGGCGTCAGGGGGGGCTGTGGACCTGACCAGGGGCGTGCGCGTCGAGGACGGGAGGGTGGATCTGGGTGATGGGGCGGTTACGACCACGGGCAGCCGTTCGGGGATCACGGGGGTGGTGGCTCAGTTGCGGGCCAAGAGCCTGACCATCAACGGGACGGTTAGTGGGATTGCGCCGGCAGTCATCGGGGGGCGCGTTGTCGAGATATGGGACCCGGGGCTGTTCATTCAGTCGAGCGGGGAGGTGCAGATCAGCGACACGCTGAGGGTGGGGACGGCGCAGTACCTGTTGGCGGGGGGTGTGCTCAAGACGAGCACGACGCAGGTGCTGGGGCAGACGCCGGAGCACAAGGGCAAGTTCATTCAGACGGAGGGCACGCACGAGACGCAGCTGCTGCGCATCGGCGGGGTCTACGCCAGCATCTGGCCTTCGGTCGTGACGGACTCCCACCCGTGGCTGTGGCCGGGCGTGTCGACTCCCGTCGGTGCTGAGCCGGACACATATGTGCTGGTCGGGGGCGCTCTCCGGGCCGGGACGATCGGCGTGGGCTGGCCCCATCCGCAGTTGATCGTCGACACTTATGTGGATGCGGATGGCCAGATACGACACGGGCTGAGGTTTGGGACGTCGCAGGATGCGAGCCTGGTGGTGCAGGGGGGGATGGTGGTGGCGGATGAGGTGTACGTCGGGACAAGCTATCGGAGTGGAACTGACGAGGATTATGAGCACACGCTGGCGATGACGTCGCGTCATGCGGGGGTGATGATCAACAAGTCGATCAGCTTCGGCGCGTCGGCGGTGTTCACGGCGGTGCCGGGGGCGACGATCACGATCACGGATGGGACGTCGTTGAACTATACGCCTGACGTGATCTATTACGGCGACTACTCGGTTAATGGCTCGATGGACTTTTACGGGTCCAGGCCGCAGACGATCGCGTTCGAGAATGAATCGACGGATGCTCGGGCGATGTCGGGGTTGGAAAACCTACGCCTGGTGTTCGCGGGGTTGGGGACGGCGGCGAATCCAACTCTGTTCGCTTACCTGGAGGTGGCGGGGGTGGATCTGGGGGACACGGCGGCGGGGTATGAGGATAACTTCGCGCTCGATACGCTGGTGATCGGCGATGGGCGGGCGGCGCGGGTGAGGCTCATTGACGCGTTCGACAATCAGCTTGGGTCGGATCTGGCGGAGGCGTTGTATGTCGAGCACCTGGTGCTGGCGGCGGGGAGTGTGCTGGACCTGAACGGGCTGAATATTTACTACAAGACGCTGACGCTGGGCGCCGGGGCGCAGATCCTGGGAGGGCAACCGCTGATGAATATTCCCGAGCCCGGGTCGGTGGTGGTGCTGATGGCGGTGGGGTTGTTGGCGCTGCGGCGGCGGCGGGCGAAGGAGATCCGGGCCTGAAGGGCCCGCTCCCGGAAGCTTGGCGGCCCGTTGAGGGCTGAATCACTGCTCACTGACGTTCGCGGCTCGTCATGGCTGCGAACGTTTTTGCTTGGGGCCGCTTTCCTAGAGCAGGTGGGGGATGAAGATCAGGGCGGCCAGGGCGATGGCGCCGAGGGCGGTGATCAGGACCGCGGCGGCGGCGAGGTCCTTGGATTGTTTGATCAGGGGGTGCTGCTGAGGGCAGGCGGCGTCGGCGAGGCGCTCGAGGGCGGTGTTGAGGGCCTCGGCGGTCCAGACGGCGACGATGGCGAGGACGATCCAGCACCACTCATAGCGTGTGAGCTGAACGAGCAGGCCGGCGATCACCACGGCGAGGGTGGCGGCGGCGTGGATGCGGGCGTTGTGCTGGGAGAGCAGCAGGTCACGCAGGCCGGCGAAGGCGTGGGCGAAGCTGCGCAAGCGGGCGCGGAGGGTGAAGGGGGGGCGTGGCGGAGGCGAGTTGTCGGGCGGGGGCGTGGTCACGGGAAGATCCCCAGGCTTTGGTAGCTGCCGGCGATGCGTTCGAGGGCGACGAGGAAGCCGGCGGTGCGGAGGTCGGGGAGGTTGAGCGTCTGCTGCTTGCGTTGCATGGAGCGCAGGGCGTAGGCCATGGTGTCCTCGAGGGCGGAGCGGACGACATCGCTCTCGGATGGGCCGCGCAGGACAGCGGAGCGCCGGGGCTCGGTGAGGGTGTGGCTGGTCATTTCTTCCACGGCGTCGAAGAGGAGGCGGTTGGCGTTCTCGGTCTGTCGGCGGGTCATGCGTTCGAAGCTGACGTGCTGGAGATTTTTGAGCCATTCGAAGTAGGAGACGGTGACGCCGCCGGCGTTGAGGTAGATGTCGGGGATGATCAGTATGCGGCGCTGTTGGAGGATCGTTTGGGCGTCGGGGGTGACGGGGCTGTTGGCGGCCTCGGCGACGATCTTGGCGTGGATGCGGGGGGCGTTGGAGGCGAGGATCTGATTCTGGAGGGCGGCGGGGATGAGGATGTCGCAGGGGACCTCGAGTGCGTCGGCGGGATTTTTGATTTCGTGCAGGCCGGGCATGGGGAAGCTGAGGATTGAGCCGGTCTTTTCGCGGTGGGCGAGGACGGCGGGGACGTCCAGGCCGTCGGGGTGGTAGATGGCGCCGTCGATCTCGGCCAGGGCGATGAGCTTGGCGCCGGCCTTGTGGAACTCGAGGGCGGCGTAGGAGCCGACATTGCCCAGGCCCTGGATGACGATGGTCTTGCCGGCGACGCCGGGGGAGAGGCGGGTTTGTTCGAGGATTTCGGGGATGGTCAGGCATTCGCGGATGCCGTAGAAGACGCCCAGGCCGGTGGCTTCCTTGCGGACGGCCAGGCCGCTGAGGGCGACGGGCTTGCCGGTGACGCAGGCGAGGGCGCTCAGGTCGTCGGGGCGGAGGGTGATGTAGGTGTCGGCGATCCAGGCCATCTCGCGTTCGCTGGTGCCGTAGTCGGGGGCGGGGACGTCGAGGCTGGGTCCGAGGAAGCCCTTGCGGAGGAGCTCGACGGCGTAGCGTCTTGTGATGCGTTCGAGCTCGGCGACGGAGAACTTGCGGGGGTCGATCTTGACGCCGCCTTTGGCGCCGCCGAAGGGGACGCCGGCGATGGCGCACTTGATGGTCATCAGGCCGGCGAGGGCCATGACGGTGTCCTGGGTGAGGAAGGGGCTGAAGCGCAGGCCACCCTTGACGGGCAGGCGGTGGGTGGAGTGCTGGGCGCGGTAGGCCTCGATGGTCTGGATCGATCCGTCATCGCGGCGGAGGGGGAAGACGAAACGGCAGACGGTGTTGCACTGTCGGATCTGGTCGAGCAGGCCGGGGGGGAGGTCGGTGTAGGCGGCGGCGCGGTCGAAGTATTGGAGGAGGGCGTCGTAGAGGTTGGGGGTGGCGGGGGAGAGAGGTTGGGACATGGGGGGCTCCGCGTGAGGACGGGGGCCATGTCATGGTATCGCTTCGGTGATGGCGGGCGAAAGATGGGGTGGTATCAGAAAGAAAAGAACCCAGGCATGGCCCCCCTGGAAGATGCCTGGGCTTGGGTGGGGACCAGAGTTACAGGGATTTGCGGAGCCAGGCGAAGGCGAATTGGCGGGTGAGGACGTCGAGTTTGTCAGAGTCGAGGGTCAGGTTGCTGGGGCAGGGCAGTTCGATCTGCCGGGCACCGAGTTCGGCGGCCAGGGAAGCTGAGGCGGCCAGGGCGTCGGTCATCAGGCGGGTGGAGGTCAGCATGTCCGGGGGGGCGTAGAGTTCGCAGCGGTTGGGAACCATGGACACCGGAGGGGAATCCTCGCCGTCCCGGAAGTGCCAGAGTTCGACGACGGCCCGCTGGTTGGGCCAGGTCAGCTCAGCCAGGCAGGTCGGCTGGTCGCAGCTTCGGAAGGTAAAACCGGTGGGGGACCAATGGTCGACCTTGACCAGGCCGGCGAGGTCGACGTCCTTGGGGTCGAGGCGACGGATCGATGCTTCGTGGCCGGCTCGTCGGGCGCAGCGGCAGAAGACCGCGTCGTACTCGTAGAAGACCTGGAGTCCGAAGCGGCGGAGGGAGACGTATTCGCCGCTGCAGGTGTTGGTGCCGATGTCCAGGGCGGGCAGGCCGGCGTCGCGGGCGACCTTTTCGGCCTCGGCCAGGAGTGACGTTTCGAGGCCGGCCAGGAAATAGTCGCGGAAGTAGTCGATGCACTCGACGTCGAGGCTTGGGCCGAAGGGATGGGGTTCATCGGCGGGCCAGAGGTCGGCAAAGCCGACAACGCGGCCGGAGTCTTCCACGGCCAGCAGGGTCAGGCCGCCGTGTCGCTGATACTTGTCGAAGTGCTCGGCGAGCCACTGGTCGTCGGACCAGGGGCCGCCGGGGGCGGTGGAATGGCCGCCGGGGGGGAAGCTGGCGTTGATCTGGTCGATCTGGCCGGTCAACTCGTTGTCGAAGGCGCGGAGGGCGGACAGGTCGCGGCGTGTCATGGGACGGATGGTGATTTCGGCGTCGCCGCGGGGCAGCGTTCTTCGGGTGGAGGGATGGGTGAGCTTCATGGGGTGGTTCTCGCGTGGTTCGAGGCGGCGTGGGAGCCAGGGCCGCAGTTGCTTGGTGCGAGAGAGGGTTTCGACGGGCCAATGATGTGCGAGGGAGGGGCGGAGCAGGTCGCGAGCGCGGGAGAGGCGCGTTCGCACCGCGCCGGCGCGCAGGCCCAGGCGGCGGGCGATGTCGGGAATCTCCGCTCCCTGGAGGTAGTACATCTCGATGGGCTGGCGGTAGCGATCGGGCAAAGCGGCGATGCAGCGAAGGACGGCGTCGGCCAGTTCACGGTTCTGGGCGGCGTGGGCGGGGTCGGGCTGATCGGCGGTGAGGGTGGCGGGGTCGAGCTGCTCAAAGGATGCGATTTGTCGGCCGGCGGACTTGAGTTTGTTGAGGCAGACGGAGGCGGCGACACGTGCTAGCCAGGCGGGGAAGGCGGCGGGATCCTTGAGCTGGCCGAGGTTGAGGTAGGCGCGGACGAAAGCATCCTGGGCGGCGTCGAGGGCCTCGTGCTCGTCGCTGAGCATTCGCCGGCAGACGGACTTGACCATCGATTCGTGGCGCTGGACCAGGCAGCCGAAGGCTTCGGCGTCGCCTTCGAGAATACGCCGAATGGTTGGATCGTCCGCTGTCACCGGATGCCCTCGCGTGTCGTTCTACAAGTAGGACAGCCGCTCGTGCTGGCGCGTTACAGGAGCCGACGTGGAGAGAATGGTCGTCATGATAGCTATCAACACACGGGAGGATAAAAAAGAACCCAGGCATGCCATGCCTGGGCTTGGGTAGGCGGGATTCGGCACCCGCCCCTTCGGGGACTCAGGGGCGGCGTGGGGGGGGTGTTTATTGTTCGTCGGCGCGTTCGATGAGCCAGTATTCGAGTTCGATGGGGGTGGAGCGGCCGAAGATGGTGACGATGACGCGGACCTTGCCCTGGTCGGGCAGGAGCTCGTCGACGGCGCCCTCCATGTTCTCGAAGGGGCCCTCTTTGATCTTGATGGCGTCGCCCTTCTGGAAGTCCATCTTGACGACGGGGGATTCCTCGGGGGCCTTGGAGGCGGCGAGCATCTTCTCGATCTCGGGGACGCTCATGGGGGAGGGTCGGCCGGCGGTGCCGATGAAGTCGCCGACGCCGGTGGTCTCTTTGATGAGGAAGAAGACGTCCTGGGGGATGCGGCCGTCGTTCTCGAGCTGCATCTCGACGAAGACGTAGCCGGGGTAGAGCTTCTTTTCAGTGATCTTCTGGCGGCCGGCCTTGATGGTCTTGGTTTTTTCGGTCGGGACGAGGATGCGGTTGACCAGGTTGGTCAGTCCCTCGATCTTGATCTTGCGCAGGAGGGTCTCGCGGACGGAGTCCTCCTTGTTGGAGGCCACGCGCAGGACGAACCAGTTCATGCCTGGGGTGACCATGGGCTCGGTGTTGACTTGCTCTTCGGGCATGAGCGGTCGGTCCTTGTCGTTGCGAGGCGGGGCCTGCGTGTCGGTTGATTATAGGGGGTTACTGCCCACCGAAGAGCTGGGCGATGAGGCTGCGTCCCTCGATGATGCGGACGTTGAGGAAGAACTCGGTGAAGCCGAGGTCGACGACCCAGAGGAAGGCGGCGAGCATGAGGGTGGCGCAGATGACGATCCAGGTCGAGCCGGCGATCTCTCGGCGTGTGGGCCAGTTGACTTTTTTCATCTCGCCCTCGGTGGCGATCATGAAATCGGCGATGCGGGGGCGGTTGAGGAACCAGAAGAGCAGTCCGCCGACGCCGAGGACGACGGCGAAGAACATGCCGGTCTGGGCGTAGAAGCGTGTGGACTCGTCGGCGATGTTGTCCATCTCGCCCCAGACCCATCGGACGCCGTCGAGGGCGATGACGCCGACGCCGGCGGCGGTGAGGAGTCGCGTCCACTTGCCTTGGCCGTATTTGTAGATCTGTAACGCCACGTGATGCTCCAGGGGATCGGGGGGGGCCGGGATCGGCGTTTCGGGGTCCATCGTCGGGCTTGCGCCCGCGACTGCGGAAAGAGCGGGGGACGCTTGCGGGGCGCTTGCGGGTGACTTGCGGATGCAACACGCCAGGAGGGACTCGAACCCCCAACCTGCCGCTTTGGAGACGGCTGCTCTACCAATTGAGCTACTGGCGTAACCGAGGCACCAACCGCCAGCCGCGCGGTCGGATCACTTGCGTTTGATCTTGTGGAGCGTGTGCTTTCGGAGGCGGGGGCTGTACTTCTTGAGCCCTTCCTTGAGTTTGTCGGAGATTCCGCCTTTGACGTTGATGGGCGTGCGGTAGTTGAGGTCGTCGGTCTCCGTGCACTGGAGCCAGACGAACTCGACGGCCTCGCCTTTCTTCTTGGCCATGGGACACGACCTTTTCCGGGTGGCGGGGTTTCCGCCGGGGCTGTTGCGAGTGTCCGCGGGCCGGCATGCCAGCCGGGGTGTTCACCCGTCCGGGCAGGCCGGCCCGCGGCGCTCGCGTGGATTGTCGATCAACCGCCCTGGTCGTCCGGCCGTGGGGCCAGACTTCCGGGGGTACTACTCGAGGATCTTGGTCACGACGCCGGCGCCGACGGTGCGGCCGCCCTCACGGACGGCGAAGCGGACCTGCTCTTCCATGGCGATGGGCTTGCCCAGGGTGATCTCCATGGTGATGTTGTCGCCGGGCATGCACATCTCGGCGCCGCCGAGGAGCTTGATGTCGCCGGTGACGTCGGTGGTGCGGAAGTAGAACTGGGGCTTGTAGCCGCTGAAGAACGGGGTGTGGCGGCCACCCTCTTCCTTGGTCAGGACGTAGATCTCACCGTGGAACTTCTTGTGGGGGTGGATCGAGCCGGGCTTGGCCAGGACCTGGCCGCGCTCGACCTGTTCTTTTTCGATGCCGCGGAGGAGGGTGCCGACGTTGTCGCCGGCCTGGCCCTCGTCGAGGGTCTTGTTGAACATCTCGACGCCGGTGACGGTGGTCTTCTGGGTGTCGCGCAGGCCCACGAGTTCGGCGGGCTCGCCGACCTTGACCACGCCGCGTTCGATACGGCCGGTGACGACGGTGCCGCGTCCCTTGATGGAGAAGACGTCCTCGATGGCCATGAGGAAGGGCTTGTCGGTCTCGCGTTGGGGGATGGGGATCCACTTGTCCAGGGCGT
>JADZET010000076.1 GCA_020850375.1 Phycisphaeraceae bacterium
CGTTGCCCTGGCACTTGGTCTTCTGCGCCGACATGCGGGCCTGACCCAGCGACGGCAGCAGGATGCCGATCAGCAACGCGATGATCGTGATCACCACCAGCAGTTCGATCAGGGTGAAGCCCGATGACGTGCTCCGCGGCCTAACGGATGTCTGTTGCATAATGACCTTTCCTCACACATTTACCTTCTGGGGTTGACCGGATGACACGGTTTTAGATCCATAAGGGGCCATGCCTAGTGTGGCTTAGCGTACGTCCCACGACTGGCTTGGCGTTCCTAACTGGTGAAGTCTAGTACCTCACCTGTCCACATGCAACGTAAATCGATCGTTTCGTACGTGGGCATCCGCACTCGCAGAGGCTTAGACATCCAATACAGCACAAAGCCTTTGATTGCAATTGCTTAAACCTGCGTCGTGGTCCCCGCTCGCCAGATGTCCTGACGACATGAAAGAACTCATTTTTCAATCAATCACGCGCTGAACCAGAGCCTTGGTCAATCCCTCGTCCTGGGCCTTGAGGCACGATCGTTCTGATCTCCCTGGCCGCCCCGGACCTCGCCCACGCCCCGGGCGATCAGATACTCGGCGACGCTGCGTGCCGGGGTGCAGCACGAGCGTCGCCGAGGAGGGAGGGGGGTGAGGGGGAGAATCGATCAGTGATCAATCCAGCGGGCTGGGCGTTCCCTGGCGGGCGGCGGTCAGCTCATTGGGCGGCTGAATCGCGAGGGTGGTCAGCAGGCGATCCGACGTCGTGCCCGCCACGTTCCCGCGGTGCCACCACATCACGTTGTTGTACGCCACCGTGATCGACTTCGGCGGCGAGCCGAGGCTCAGCGCCAGCTCGGGGTACGAACCCATCACGATCGCCATGGCCCGTTGCGTCCTTTCACCGACATCGGGGATCGTCACCCGCGTCGCGTGGCCGTCGACAAACCCGAACGACAGCGACCCCGTCTTCTGTTGCTCGAGGTCGTCGCGACTGTCGCCGAACGTGCCCGGCTCGATCGAGAGCACCATGTAGCCGACGGCGGGGCGAGTCATGTTCGGCTCCGCGACGTAGACGTTGCGCGAGGGCTCCTCGGCCCGCTCGAGCGAGGCGTTCATCCCGAAGATGTTGATCACATAATCCGTGCCCCAGTTGTAGTGGCTGCCCTTCTTGCTCTGCTGGCGGCGGTGGTCGTCGACCACGGGGCAGTTGAGCGACTCGATCACGCCGTCCGGGCCGTAGGTGTCGACGTACTTGCCCTCGAGGAAGCTCAGCCACGACAGGCTGCGATCCTCCCACTTGGTGACGGCGTCCCGATACGTCCAGTCGTAGTCATTCGTCGGCGTCTTGGCCCCGCTGCCGGGGGACTTGTACGCCGGCATGCGTTCGTCGGGCGTGCCGATGTTCTGGTTGGCCGAGGCGTAGCTGATCAGGGCCACGGCCAGCCCGCGGGCGTTGGCCTGGCACTTGGCCTTTTGCGCCGCCATCTTGGCCTGGCCCAGCGACGGCAGCAGGATGCCGATCAGCAGGGCGATGATGCTGATGACCACCAGCAATTCAATCAGGGTGAAGCCTCGCCGTGCGTTTCGTGGTTGGGTGGAGGCGTGCCACATGACTGCCACCTTTCCTGGAGCTAGGGGCTTGCGGGGATCTTCAGCCCTTGCCGGATCGGCCGAGCGGCCTGAACTTGCGGGCGGCGCTGGGCCGACGCTTCTACATGAACCGTACGAGTGCGGGCGTCGAGGGTAAAGAAGAAAGCGACTCAGGCCGTGACACTTTCCGCTTGCGTCGCGGCCCTGAAACGTCAGCCCGGTTTAAGTGCTTGATCCGTCAACCCCTGAGACAGACCTCGATCAGCCAGAAACAAATTGTCCGTATCGAGGGGATAGATGGATTCTCAGCGCGCCGGATGATTCACGCGCTTACCTGGCCAAGCCGGTCACCGGGCCGCAGGTCATGGCCGAGGGTGAACTCGTGGACCTTCATCGCCCGACCGCCGGGGAGCTGCACCTCGAGCAGACGGATCGCGCCGTCGAGGGTCGTGACCAGACGACCGCCGCCGAGGGGCCGTGATTTTTCAGCAAACGCCTCGGCCTGCTTCGCTTCGGCGACACGGCGGAGCCACAGCGGATCTTCCGGGTCGCCCGCGACAACACCGGTTGATCCTGACGAGGCGGCGCGTGTGCCCGGCCCCCACGCGACGGCGGGCAGGGGCCAGGGACCGCGATAGGGCTCGGCACGCAGGAGTTTGAGGTGCTGTGGAGCTGCCGCACCCTCTGCCCGTCCAGGCATCCAGAGAGCCTCCACACCGGGCCAAGGCGTCAGGGCATGGATACGCCGACAGACCTCCTCGCTCGTCGCGGCGAACGAGACCACGCCGTCGGCCCGGCTGAGCTTGGGGGCCTTGGTCGTCTGCGACTCGTCTTGGGGATGGCTGGCGAGCGAGCCGCGGGTCAGTGCGTCGAGCACCCCCCCCACCGCTGCCGGGCCCATCTCGGCCAGACGATCGTGCAGCTCGCCGGCCGTCTCGGTCGGGCCGATGGGCGTGGCGGCCTGGGCGTAGATCAGGCCCGCGTCCATGCGGTCGGCCAACGAGATCACCGACACGCCCGTCTCCGTCTCGCCGCGGAGGATGGCCCAGTTGATCGGCGCCGCCCCGCGGTACTTCGGCAGCAGCGAGGCGTGCAGGTTCACGGCCAATCGGCCCAGCGCCGCGATCAGCGCCGGCCCAAGCTTCTGGCCGAAGGCGATCACCACGGCCGCGTCGGGCCGCAGCGCGGCGATTTGCTCAACAATCGCGGGATCGTTGACGTCCGGGGGTTTGATGACGGGCAGGCCCTGCTCAACCGCCCACTGGCCGACGGGCGTCGGCGTGAGCTGGCGATGCCGACCGGCGGGACGATCCGGCTGCGTCACCACCAAGAGGACGTCATGAACGGATCGCATCGACTTGAACGTCGGCAGGCCGAACTCACCGGATCCCAGGAGGACTAGACGCATGGCTAGAGAGTGTAGCGATCAGGGCAGGGCATGGATGAGCTGGTCGATCTGCTCGGGGGTGTTGTAGAAGTGCGGGCTGGCCCGCAGCCGGCCGTCGCGCAGGACGATGACGATCCCCTGCTTCTCCAGGTCGGCCACGATCTTCGCCGGGGCGGGCTTGCCGGCCCCGGCCGCGGGCTCGAAGACGACGATGCCGCTGCGCTGCTTGAGGTCCGTGCGGGGGCTCAGGACGCGGTAGCCCTTGGCGGAAAGGCCGTCGCACAGCCGCGTCGTCAGGCCCTCGATCCGCCGCCAGACAGCCTCCATGCCCAGCTCGAGGAACATCTCGATGCTCGCCCCCAGCGCCAGAACGCCCGGGATGTTCAGGCTGCCCGGCTCGAAGCGCACCGCGTCCCCCCGGAAGTCATACCGGTAGTTGAGGTAGTCCTGGGCATCGACCATGTTCCGCCAGCCCACGACGCCCGGGTACAGGTCCTCGATCAAATCCTGCCGGCAGTAGAAGATCCCCGCCCCCTCCGGGCCCAGCAGCCACTTGTGCCCATCGGCCGCGAGGAAATCGATGCCCAGGGCCCGCACGTCCACCGGCATCGCCCCGACGCTCTGGATGGCGTCGACGCAGAGGTAGCCGCGGGCCTGATGGACGAGATCAGAGATCGCCCGCAGGTCCATCCGCTGGCCCGTGGCGAACTGCACGTGCGAGATTGCCATGACGCGGGTGTGATTGGTCACGGCCTCGTGCAGGTCCTCGGGGTCGATCGAGCCGTCGGGCCGGCGCTCAACCTCGACGACCTTGACCCCCTGGTGCTTGAGGTCCACCCAGGGGTAGCGGTTGGCGGGGAACTCGATGTTGGTGATGACCACCTCGTCCCCGGGCTGCCAGCGCATCCCCTTGGCCACCAGCGACAGGCCGCTGGAGGTGTTCGAGACGAAGGCGATCTCGCGCCCGCTCTCGGCCCCGATCAGGCGCGCCGCCATCTCGCGGATCTTGTCCGCCCGGGCGTACCAGCCCGCGCCGATGTAGGCCTGGGTCGTGGCCTGCTGAACATAGTCCTGCAACGCCCGCGCGGCCCGGCCGCTGACCGGCGCCACGCCGGCGTGGTTGAAGAACGCCATCTGCTTGAGGATGGGGAACTCGTCGGACCAGTCTCGGTCAATGTCCAAGGCCATGCGTCTGCTCGCGGGAGATCAGGGCTGCTTGCCCGGCGGGAGCGCGGCCGGAGCGGTCGGCTTCTCCTCCCAGGGCGAGAGCTGAACGTCCCAGCCACGCTCCTGCGGGGGCGTGGTGCGGAAGAGATCGTCCGGCACATCGGGGTTCATTTCGAGTTTGCTCAGCTTGACGATCGACTGGTTCTCCGAGTCGTCGATCGTCCGCACCCGCTGGGGCATGAGGCTCTCCCGGTCGTACCAGAGGTCCACGCTCGTGAACGAGATGCGCTGCCCCTCGCGCGGCGTCAGGCGCAGGTGCAGCGCGTTGGGCGGATCGTCCTCGGCCGGCGGCACAATCATGACCTCGTAGCGGGCGAGGATGCGATCCTTGTCCGGGCTGATGGGCACCACGAAAGGCCCCTGCCCCATCGCCAGCGGATCGACGCCGCCCCCGGGAGCATTCTCAGCGGTTGGAGACATACTTCCGGGGGGAGGCTCAACCTCCTGGCCGATGAACTGCTTGCGGTCGTCGAGGCGTTCGACGAGCCAACGGCCGTCGAAGATGTACCAGCGATCCTGCTTCTCCATGCGTTCGTCAGCCAGCAG
>JADZET010000077.1 GCA_020850375.1 Phycisphaeraceae bacterium
CGCCCCGCGCTACCGCGGCATCCACGAGTTCGAGGCCGACAAGTGCATCGCCTGCGACCAGTGCGCCAAGGCCTGCCCCGTCGACTGCATCTACATCGACAAGTCCGCCCCCCGCAAGATCGACAAGACCACCGGCAAGGCCGCCGGCGGCGAGCTCCTCCGCTTCGCCATCGACTACCAGAAGTGCATGTTCTGCGCCCTGTGCACCGAGCCCTGCCCCACGGTCTGCATCCACATGGGCAAGAACCACGACCTCTCGAGCTATTCCCGCCAGGAGATGGTCGTCGACTTCGCCCAGCTCGATCAAGAGGGCCTACGCACCCCGCTGCCCCTCTGGGCCAAGAAGGAAAACGGCATCGAGTGGGTCGCCAAGGAGCGCCGGCGCATCCTCGCCGGCGAGCTGGCCACCCCCGAGGCCGACATCCCCGCCGTCTGATTCACGATTCAATCCAACGCCGTCGTCGCGATCGCCGCCAGCCCCAGCGCGTCCTGATGCCCGCGCCGAAGGTGCTCGCACGCCAGCCCCGCGATCATCGCCGCGTTGTCCATGCACAGGCTCATCGGCGGCAGGTGCACGTCCAGCCCGCGTTGCTTCCCGAATGCCACCGCCTGCTCGCGCAGCAGCGAGTTCGCGCTCACGCCCCCGCCGACCAGCAGGCTCCGCGGCCCATCCGCCGTGCCCGCGAGCTGATCGAGCGCCCGCCCCAGCTTCGTGATCAGGATCCCCACCGCCGCCTGCTGGAACCCCGCCGCCAGGTCCGCCTTCTGCTCGTCCGTCAGATCGGCCGCACTCCGTGTGAAGTGCGCCGCCTCACCTCGCCCCACCGGGTGCCCCCGCACGGCATACAGCATCGCCGTCTTGAGCCCCGAGAACGAGAAGTCCAGACTCTCCGCCCCCAGCAGTGACCGCGGCAGCTTCACCCCGCGCGTCGGGTCCCCCGTCCGCGCTAATTGATCGAGCTTCGGCCCCCCGGGGTAGCCCAGCTCCAGGATCACCGCCGCCTTGTCATACGCCTCGCCCACCGCGTCGTCGATCGTCGCGCCCAGCCGGTGGATGTCCGTCGCCGAACGCAAGAGATACAGGCTCGTGTGCCCCCCCGACACGACCAACCCCAGCGCCGGATACGCCGCCTCCGCCGGCGCTTGCCGGCCCGACTTCCCCGGCCGCATCATCGCCGCGTGCAGGTGTGCGTGCACGTGATCCACCCCGACCAACGGCCTGCCCAGCGACCACGCCAGCGCCTGGGCCGCGCTGACGCCCACCAGCAGCGACCCGATCAGCCCCGGCCGATTCCCCACCGCCACCGCGTCGATGTCCAGCCACGTCACCTTCGCCTCGCTCAGCGCCTCCTCGACCACCGGCGTCAGCCGCTCCAAATGCGCCCGGCTGGCGATCTCCGGCACCACGCCCCCGTACCGCCGGTGCAGCTCATGCTGCGTGGCGATGACGTTCGACAGCACCGCCACGCCGTCCCGCACCACCGCGGCCGCCGTCTCGTCGCAGCTCGTCTCCAGGCCCAGGATGGTGATCACGGCTGCGTCGCCGGGACAAGGTCGGAAGGTTGCGTCGCCTCGGCCGGCATGGTCGAGGGCATCATCTGTTTGACGGGTTGATCAGCCGTCTCATCGAGTGAATCCTCGTCCATCGCCGCATCGTCCAGCGACGCCTGCGTGGCGGCCTCGTCGATCTTCTCGCCCTTGTCGAGCTTGCCCAGTTGCTCCTGGATCTCGTCGAGGCGTTTCATGATCAGGTCGCGCTGCCGTGTCAGCGACGCGCGCTGGGCCATCCGCGCCAGCGCCGTGGCGTCCGACTCGCCCACGGCAAGCCACTCGCCGGTGTCGAGCTTGTGGGTCAGCGTCCGCAGCCCGGCCGCGAACTGCGGGTCCTTAAGATCATCGTCAATCCATTCGGCCGTCACCTTCGGCGCCGGCTGCGTCGCCGTCGCCGCCCGCAGCACATCCCCCTCCCGTCGGATGCGGAGCATGTCCTTGATCTGGGCCGGCGTCATCGGCACGTAGAACCCGTCCCGCGGGTCCACGCCCCAGTCCTCAGCGTCCGGCAGCCGATGGATGTTCCGCCCGCTCGGCAGGTAGTAGTGCGCGTTGGTGATCTTGATCGCCCCCTCGCCCGAGGGCAGCATCTTGACTTGCTGCACCGACCCCTTGCCGAACGTCCGCGCCCCGACGAACCTCGCCCGGTCGTTGTCCGACAGCGCCCCGGTGAGGATCTCCGCCGCCGACGCGCTCGCCTCGTTGGCCAGCACCACCACCGGCACCTCCGGCACGAGGTCCTTGTCCGTCGAGTCGAACACCCGCGTCGGCACGCTCCGCCCACGGATCGACACGATCGTCTTGCCCTCGGGCAGGAACATGTCCGCGATCTCCACCGCCGACTCGAGCAGCCCGCCCGGGTCGAACCGCAGGTCCAGGATCAGACCCCGCATCCCCTGGCCGTTGAGCTGCTCGAGCGCCGCCCGCAGGTCGTCCGCCGTCTTGGGCGCGAACTGCAGCACCCGCACGTACCCGATCCTGCCCACCGGGTCGATCATGAACTCCCAGTGGTTCTGACCGTTGCGCCGCAGCCCCTTGATCGTCTGCACCTCGATCTTGCCCCGCGTGATCGAGAGCTCGCTGGCCTCGCCCGACTCGTGACGGACCTTGACCGTCACCTTCGTCCCCTCGTCGCCGAGGAGCTTGTTGACCACCTCGTTGAGCGACAGCTCATAGGTCGACTCCCCGTCGACCTCCAGGATCAGGTCGCCCGCCATCACCCCCGCCTTCCAGGCCGGCGAGTCCTCCAGCGGCGAGACCACCCGCGCCCGCTTCTCGTCGGGGTCCATCATCACCTCGGCCCCGATCCCCGTGAACGTCCCCCGCACCTCGCGGTCGAACGGCTTGAGTTCGTCCGGGCTCAGGTACACCGTGTAGGGGTCGTCGAGGCTCTCGACCATCGCCCGCACCGCCGCGTCGACCAGCTTGTCCTCGTCCGGCTTCTGCACGTACTCGCTGACGATCTCCTGCCGCACGTCGATCAAGAGGTCCAGCTGGTCCATCGCGCTGGTCCGCTTGCCCAGGGTCTGGGAGACGGCCAGCGTCAGCACGCTGGCGAAGACAGCCATCAGCAGGGCGAGTCGCACGGGGGAGGATTTCATGCGTGTGTTTCCAGGGTCGAGCCGTAAGGAGCGTGTCGGTCGGCCAGACATTGTAGAACCGAGTCATCCGTCGGCCAACGCTCGCGCTCGACGGGGCTCAGCCGCGACCGGTTGTGAGTTATCATGACGGCCATGGCCAAGGCCTCGACCCAATTCCTCTGCCGCGAGTGCGGCTCCGTCCAGCCCAAATGGCTCGGCAAGTGCCCGGACTGCGGCGCCTGGAACACCCTCGAGTCCTACACCGTCCCGGCCGGGGGGGCCGAGGGCAAGTGGCGCAGCAGCCCTTCCTCCGCCCAGGGGGCCTCATCCCCACTTCCGGGGGCCACCCCGCTGCACGATGTTCAGCAGCCCGACGTCCCGCGCCTCTCGACCGGCATCGGCGAGCTCGACCGCGTCCTGGGCGAGTCCACGGGCGATGGCCGCAATGGCTCATCACCCGTACGCCGCGGCCTCGTGCCCGGTTCGGTCGTCCTCGTCGGCGGCGACCCCGGCATCGGCAAGTCCACCCTCATGCTCCAGGCCGCCGACAAGCTCGCCGCCGAGGGCCACAAGGTCCTCTACGTCAGCAGCGAGGAGTCCGCCGCCCAGACCCGCCTGCGAGCCGTCCGCCTGGGCCTGAGCGCCAAGAACCTGCTCGTCCTGGCCGAGACGCACCTGGCCCGCATCCTCGAACAGGTCCGCAAGGTCCAGCCCGACGTGGTCATCATCGACTCGATCCAGATGATCTACCGTGGCGAGCTCGACACCGCCCCCGGAAGCGTCGCCCAGCTCCGCGCCTGCGGCATGGAGCTGGTCATGCTCGCCAAGACCAGCAACGTCGCCATGTTCCTCGTCGGCCACGTCACCAAGCAGGGCCAGCTCGCCGGCCCGCGCCTCCTCGAACACATGGTCGACACCGTCCTCTACTTCGAGGGCGACCGCTACCACGGCCATCGGATTGTTCGAGCCGTCAAGAACCGCTTCGGCACCACTCTCGAGGTCGGCCTCTTCGAGATGACCGAGCAGGGCCTCGCCGAGGTCGCCTCCGGCCGGGGCCTGCTCGCCGCCGAGTATCGACCTACCAGCGGCAGCGTTGTCTGCCCCGTCCTCCAGGGCTCGCGCTGCGTCCTGGTCGAGGTCCAGGCCCTGACTGCCACGGGCTTCCTCGGCTCGGCCAAGCGCAAGACCAGCGGCCTGGACCCCAATCGCCTGACCATGCTCATCGCCGTCCTGGAGAAGCGCGGCGGCCTGCGTCTGGCCGACCAGGACGTCTTCGCCTCGAGCGCCGGCGGACTGCGCGTCGTCGAGCCCGCGGCCGACCTGGCCCTCGCCTTGGCCATCGCCGGCGCCCACCTCAACCGCACGCTTCCCGCCAAGACCTGCGTCGTCGGCGAGATCGGCCTGGGCGGTGAAGTCCGCCGCGTCCAACGCCTCGAACAGCGCATCACCGAGGCCCGCCGGTTAGGCTTTGAGCACGTCATCGGCCCGGCCGCTCGCGGCGAATCCGCCAACGGCCAGGCCGTGCGGGACCTCTCCCAGGCCATGACCTGGCTCTCCTAGTTCC
>JADZET010000078.1 GCA_020850375.1 Phycisphaeraceae bacterium
GGGCTGGGGTCGTCGGGAGCGCCCTTGAAGTAGCGGTCGACGCGGAGCCAGTGCATCTCGCGGTTCTTGGAGACTTGCTCCTTGCCGACGACGGGGACGTTGTTCTCGGCCTGGCAGGCGACGGCGCAGGCGTTGCAGCCGATGCAGGCGGTCATGTCGACGGCCATGCCCCAGGCGTGGGGGTCGTTGAAGGAGCTGGGGGGCTCCCAGAGCTGGAGCTTGATGTTGCCGTGGCCGTCGCGGTGGAAGAGGTGCTTGTCGGCTTGGTATTCGGCGAGGGTGGCCTCGTGGATGATCGAGCCGGACTTGTTGGGCTGGCCGATGCGCTCGTCGCGGCCCCAGGCGCCGACTTCGTCGATCAGGTGGTGCTCCTGGGTGGCGGCGAGGAGGTAGGAGCCGTCGATCTTGGTGAGCTTGGCGGGGGCGAAGTCCAGAGCGGCGAGGGTGCGGAGGGCGTAGGTGTTAAAGCCGACGTTGTCGCCGACGTTGCCGGCGGCGGTGCGGCCATAGCCGAGGGGGAGGACGACCGTGCCGGGGGCGACCCCCGGAAGGATGAAGGTCGCCATCTCCAACGAGCGGCCGGCGATCTCGATGCGGACCATGCCGCCGGAGGTGGGTAGGCCGAGGCGATCGGCGTCGGCTTTGGCGATCAGGGCGGCGTTGTCCCAGGTGAGCTTGCTCATGGGGTCGGGCATTTCCTGGAGCCAACCGTTGTTGGCGAAGCGCCCGTCGTACATGGAAGCATCGGCGGTGAAGACGGCTTCGAGCTGGTCGGGGGTCGTCTTGATCGCGGCGGGGAGCGGGGTGGGACGCGTCCGGCCGACTTCGACGGCGGGGAGCGTGCTGGTGGGCAGGACGCCCATCTCCAGTAGCTGACGCCAGGCGGACTCGAAGTCGCCCTGGGCGTTGGCGGTGAGGGTCTCGCGGACGAGGTCGTAACCGGCGGCGGTGGGATTGCCGGCGAGGATGGCCAGTAGCTCGAGGGCGGACTTGCCGCCGAAGAGGGGGAGGATCAGCGGCTGCTGGGTGCTGACGGTGCCGTCCCAGGCGCGGCCGTCGCCCCAGGCCTCGAGGTAGTGGGCCTCGGGGAGGTGCCAGCGGCAGAGGAGGGATGTTTCGTTGTAGTACTCGCTGAGGTGGATGGTGTGCTCGACCTTGGCGAGCAGGTCGGGGAAGGCGAGGTCGGCGGGGGCGTCGTAGGCGGGGTTGCCGCCGAGGATGACGAGGGTGGAGACGCCCCCGGCCCCGGAAGCGATGGCGTCGGCGAGGGCCTTGATGGAGCCGGCGCAGCCGCCGTCGAGGGCGAGGGGCTCGGGGGTGTAGTGGATGGTCTTGGTGTTGTTGCCGAGCTTCTGGTTGAGGGCGTGGGCGAGGGCGTGAAGCTCGGGAGGTTGAGCGGGGCCGACGATGACGGCGGAGGCGCCGGGGTGGGACTTGAGGTCGTTGGCGAGGGAAGCGACGAAGGCTTTCTCTTGGGGGGAAAGCTCGACGGGGATGTCGGCCAGGCCGACCTCGGCGGCGACGGCGGCGAGGAGAGCGGTGACGCGGCTGGGGCGGACGGCGAGGCGATGATCGGCGACGCCGCCGGTGATCGAGAGATTCGACTCGGCGGCGTAGAGACGGCTCATCGTGCCCTGGTCGGCGGAGCGGCGGAGGGTGGCCCAGTCGCGGGCGTAGCGCTGGTGGGCTGGATGTGTGCCGAGAGGGTCGGCGTCGAAGCAGGCGATGACCTGGGCCTTGGTCAAGTCGTAGTGGGTGCGAAGCGGCTGGCCGAAGGCGAGGTTGGCGCCGGCGATGGTGTTGTCGAGGTTGATCGGCTCCCAGACGTGCCAGGTGGCGGCGGGGAAGGTCTTGAGGAAGGCCTCGCGCAGACGGGCAAACGTGGGGCCGGAGGCGGCACGGGTGAGGACGGCCACCCCCCTACCCCCGGAAGCTTTCAATGCGCCGAAGTGGTCTTGGACGTAGCGGAGGAAGGTGTCCCAGTCGCGCTGGAGGTTCTTGCCCTGCTGCTTTTCGAGCGGGGTGCGGCTGCGGTCGGGGTCGTAGAGTGAGAGGACGCTGGCCTGGGCGTAGGCGTCGGCGGCGCCGAGGGAGTAGGGATGGAGGGTGTTGCCCTCGATCTTGATGGGTCGGCCGTCGTAGCTCTTGGCCAGGAGGCCGGTGGCGACGCCGCCGAGTTCGAGCATGGTGGCGTAGTAGTTCGGGACCCCCGGAAGTGTGCCTTCGGGGCGATAGGCGAAGGGGTGGACTTGGGACTGGGGCCAGCGGCGGCAGCCGGAGAGGGTCAGGCCGGCGAGGGCCATGGAGGCGGCCATGATCTTCATGAAGCCGCGGCGCGACATCGAGAGCAGGTCGCCGGGCTCGTAGCCTGGGAACTCGCGCTCGATGCCGGCGGCGAGCTCGGGGGAGTCGGCGAGCTGTTCGAGGCTGCGCCAGTAGGTGCGGCCGCGGAGGTGCTCGGTGAGTGATTGTTGGCCCATCGTTCGTCCGTCAAATCACGAGGCCACCGACTAGCGGTGGCAGGTGGAGCAACTGGTCATGTAGGCGGAGTCGTGGATGTTGTACTGCCTCTTGAGCTCTTGACCGAGCTGGAGCTGGGTCTTGCCGGTCTCGGCCCGGGGGTCCCAGGTCATGTTGGGGATCTGGTCGCGCGGGCGGAGGTGCTTCTCCGGGGCGCGGTGGCATTCGAGGCACCAGCCCATGGTGAGCGGCTGGTCGTTGTGGACGACCTCCATCTTGTCGATGCGGCCGTGGCAGGAGACGCAGCCGACGCCCTTGGCGACGTGGGCGGAGTGGTTGAAGTAGACGTAGTCGGCGACGTCGTGGACCTTGACCCAGTCGATGGGTTTGCCGGTGGCGTAGCTGTCACGGACGGGGGCGAGTCGTTCGCTGGTGGTGCGGACGTGGGCGTGACAGTTCATGCAGGTCTGGGTCGGGGGGATGGCGGCGAAGCCGGCCTTCTCGACGGTGTTGTGGCAGTAGCGGCAGTCCATGCCGAGCTGTCCGGCGTGCATGGCGTGGCTGAAGGGGACGGGCTGGGCGGGGGCGTAGCCGACGTCCTTGGTGCCGGGCGAGAGGGAGAGGACGGCGAGGGTGGGGACGTAGGTGGCGGCGCCGAGGCCCGCGAGGATCAAGGCCGGCAGGAGGTAATTGGCCCAGGCCGGGAAGACGAATTTATCGGTGGGTGAGGAAATCGCAGTCGCCCAATTCCGTCAGTTAGAGACCAGCCCTGGTCCCCGGCCGCGGTGGCAGCCCTTTGCCGACGTCGCGTCCCTGACAACGGGCTTGATGATACTGGCTCAACCCTCGATGACAAGTTGTGTTATCACCGAACTTCATCGATTGGAGATCGTTTGGTCTCAATGTGGACTTGGTTCTGATTCGGGGATGGGAATGTTGATATCAGCACGAGACGAGATCGGGGGAAACCGCGAGAAAAAATCGGGCGGACGGGGGCGAGGGGAGTGTCATGCGCGCGGCGGTCAGGTGTGTGCCGGAGAGCGGAGAAGGTAGTGATTATCTGTCAGGATGGTTTGGGATGGTGATGGGTTCGACGAGTCGGCCGTCGGGGGTTTCGTATTCGGCTTCGAGGGTCAGGTCGGCGAGCGGCTGGGTGGTGGTGATGTCGGGGACGCGCTCGCGGAGCTCGAGTTCGAACCAGCCGAGCTGATGGGGAGGGGTGGTCCAGCCGGCGTTCTTGAGGGATTCGCGGACGGGGTCGGGAATGTCGACGGTTCGCGTCGAGAGGAGGGTGATGGCGCCCTTTTCGCAGTTGAAGGCGACGTTGGCGGCGGCGCGGGTCATGGCGGGGTCCCAGGCGGCGAGGGTGATGCGGCAGCTTCCGGGGGGACTTCCGGGGGAACTTGCGGGGGAGAGGGGGGCGACGGTGACGATTTCGAATTTGCGGCGTAGGGAGACGAGGCCCTGGCGCCAGGTGAGCGTTAGGGCGGGCGTGGCGGAGGTGTCGGGGAGGGTGCGGAGCCAGGCGGTGACGGGAGTGGGGACGATGCGGCGGATGTGGGAGGGCAGATCGACGGGGTCGAGGTAGGCGGCCTCGACGCGGACGGGATCGCGGAGGAATTCGATGCGGGTGGAGGAGGACAATTGCTTTCGGACGAGGATGACGGCGCCGGGGGCCAGCAGGACGGCCAGGACGGCCAGGACGATGAGGTTGAGGCGTGTCTCGCGGCTGAGGTTCATGGTGGGATTATCCGCGGATCGGGGGGATATGCCATCGGAAGTCTTCATGAGGCGTCGGGGGTGATGGAATTCCATGCGGGGGGCGGCCTAAGCTATGCACGTGGCGGGACATTCCCCTGGGGATTAAGAGCATGGCGAGGCCGTGGGTTCATGGCTCGGGGTTGGTTTGTCGCGTGGCGCTGGGGCTGTGCGTCGCGGGGGGGACTTCATCTTGGGCTGTGACGGCGGTCGACGCGGAATCGGCGATAGCGGAGCCGTCGGAGACGGCGTCGAGCGTGGCGGTCGAGGCGGCGCACGTGCGGGCACGGCTGATCAGCCCGCAGGTGGCGTTGACGCCGGGGCAGTCGGTGACGCTGGGGATCGTGCTGGAGATGGAGCCGGGGTGGCACACGTACTGGACGAACCCGGGGGACGCGGGGCTGGCGGCGAGCGTGACGTGGGATCTGCCGAAGGGATTCGAGGTCGGGCCGGTGCAGTGGCCGACGCCGCGACGGATCGGGGAAGGGGCGATCATGAGTTACGGGTATGAGGGGCGGGTGGTGCTGCCGGTGGCGCTGGGAGCGCCGGCCGAGGCGCCGCCGGGGATGGTGAGCCTGCGGGCGGAGGTGACGTACCTGGCGTGCAAGGAGATCTGCCTGCCGGGGCGGGTGGAACTGAGGCTGGACCTGCCGGTGGTGCCGCTGCCTTCGGCGGCGGTGGTGCCGGAGAACCAGAAGCTGATCCATGAGGGGATCGAGCGGCTGCCGGTGGAGGTCGAGTCGCCGGCGGTGTCGGCGACGGAGGATGGGAAGGGGAAGATCTGGGTGGTGCTGTCGGCGGGGCAGTTGCCGGCGGGGGCGACGGAGGTTTATTTCTTCCCGAAGCGGTCGGACCTGCTGGACCACGCGGCGGAGCAGGTGGCGGTGCGGCGTGGGGACACGATCGTGCTGGAGCTGAGGAAGCTGGCGCAGCGGAGCGGCGAGCGGGTGACGCGGCTGCGCGGGGTGCTGAGCGTCGGGACGTCGACGCTCGACGCCACGCGGCCGGGACGGCGGGGTTGGTGGGTTGATCTGCCGGTGGAGTCGATGGCTGAGCAAGGGGATCCTGGGGATCGGCCGGCGGAGACGCCGACACCCCCCCCACCGCCGACGGTGCCGATGCCTCGGCCGCCGGAGTCGCCCGTGCCGCCCGGGCCGGTGCCCGCGCCGGCGCCGCCGCCGATGCCTCCGGTTGAGCCGCCGATCCTGCAGCCGCCCCCGGCGCCGGAGCCCCCGGAACCCCCGGCGACGATGCCGAGCGAGCCGCCGGTGCCTGAGCCACCCGAGGCACAACCACCCACGACTGAACCCTCGGAGGATCAACCGGAGCGTCCCGCTGAACCTTCGCCGCCGGGCAGCAACCCGGACGAGGGAGCCGCGGACTAGATCGTTGTGTCACGGAATTTTCTTACAGGAGAGACACCATGCGTCATGTGCGTCTGGCTTTGATTGTGCTGCTGGCCTGCGGGCTGTTGGTGAGCTATGCCCGGTCGTCAACGAATGCGGGGGCGATGAGCGAGTCGGCGGCGACGCAGCCGTCGGAGGAAGCGCCCAAGGCGCCGGACTTCGCGGTGGTCGACAGCCACGGCAAGACGCATCATCTGTCGGATTACGCGGGGAAGTTTGTCGTGCTCGAGTGGATCAACCACGAGTGCCCGTTCGTGCGCAAGCACTACGACTCGGGGAACATGCAGAAGCTCCAGGCGGCGTACACGGACAAGGGGGTGGCGTGGCTGACGATCTGCTCGTCGGCGCCGGGGAAGCAGGGGAACATGAGCGCGGAGGCGTGGAACGAGGTGACGGCGGCGAAGAACGCCAGGCCGACGGCGGTGCTGCTGGACGAGGACGGGACGGCGGGGCGCGCCTACGGGGCGAAGACGACGCCGCACATGTTCGTGATCAACCCATCCGGGGGGTTGATCTATCAGGGGGCGATCGACGACACGCCCTCGGCTGACCCGGCGGACGCGGCGACGGCGCACAATTACGTGACGGCGGCGTTGGAGGAGGCGATGGCGGGGCAGACGGTGACGACGGCGTTCACGAAGTCGTATGGGTGCTCGGTGAAGTACTGAGCGCCTGCCAGAGGCGGCGGGATCACTTGGACGGGAGGGTGGTGACGCGGCCGGGCGCGGCGGAGGCGTCGGGGCCGGCGGGGTCCCATTCGACGGCGGCGGCGCCCAGGACGGTGCCGGTGGCGAAGGCGAGGTCGACCTTGGCGATCTCGTACTCGGTCAGGGCGGCGTTGAGAGAACTTTCGGCGTCGGCGAGGGAGGTCTGGGCGTCGAGGACGTCGGTGGCGGTGCGGAGGCCCTGCTCGAACTGGCGCTGCTCGGCGTCGAGGCTGCGGGCGGCGAGGACGACGCGCTGGCGGTTGACGAGGATGCGTTGCCAGTTGGCGTGCAATTGATCGACGGCGGAGAGGACCTCCTGGCGGACCTGGAGCTCCTGTTGCTGCTTGGAGAGCATGCGCTGGAGGCGCGTCAGCGTGGCGGCGCGGAGGCGGCTCTGGGCGGCCTCGTTGCCGAGGGGGACTTCGACGCTGAGGGTGACGCGGTGCTCGCGGTAGTCCTTGTTGAAGTAGAGGTCCCAGGCGTCGGAGGGGGTCGCGCCTAAGCCGCGCAGGCCGTAGGTGTAGCCGACGGTGACGAGCGGGAGGGCGGCGTTGCGGAGGTAGGACTGGGTGCTGGCGTCCTGGGCGAGCTGGAGCTCGATGCGGAGCATCTCCATGCGTGAGCGGAGGGCGACGTCCATGAGGCGGGATTCGTCGAGGTCGTACCAGAGGGCGGCGGGCTCGGAGGCGGGGACGAGGGTGGTCGTCGAGGGCATGGGGAGGTCGGGGCGGTTGAGGACGCGCTTAAGCTCGCGCTGGCGGTCGCGGACGGCGTTGTCGGAGGTGATGATGGCCTCGAGGCTCTCGGCGACACCGGTGCGGGAGCGGATGACCTCGACGTCGCTGCTGACGCCGGCGGCGACGAGGCGTTGGGATTTTTCGAGCAGGCGGACGGCCAGGTCGTGCTGCTGGCGGCGGACCTCGAGTTCGCGGCGGGCGGCGTAGAGGCGCCAATAGACGCGGTCGACGGCGGCCAGGACGCTGATGACCTGGAGCTTGGTTTCGGCCTGGGCGATCTGGGATTGGTAACGGGCGAGTCGGAGGCCGTGGGTGTTGGCGCGGAAGCCGGCGCCGCGGAGGAGGGGTTGGGAGAGGGTGATGGCGGTGCCGGCGGAGTAGTAAGGATCCACCGCGCCGGGGGCGGCGGGACCGAAGAGTTCGCCGCGGGACATGGGGACGTCGAGGCTGACGGAGCCGCCGGTGCGGAGGGGGAGTTCAAGGCCGGGGGTGACGCTGACGACGTCGGTCTCGGAGCCGCCGGTGAGGGACTGCTGGTCGGAGCGGCGGTTGCTGTAGCCGACGTCGGTGCGGAAGAGGGCCTCGAAGCGGGCTTCTTCTTCGTTGATGCCCTCGCGGGCGATGGCGGGGTTGATCAGGTCGACGCGGAGGTCGAGATTGTGGGCGAGGGCGGCCTGGCGGCATTGCTCGATGGTGAGGTCGAGCTGTTCGGCGGGTTGGGTTGTCGGCTGGGTGGTGGGGGCGGATTCGGGGGCGGGTTGGAGGTCGAGGGTGTTGGCGCGGCGGAGCTGGTCTGGGGCGATGGCGAGGTCGTCCCAGCGGGAGCCGTCCCAGAGGCCGGCGCAGCCGGCGAGGAGCAGACAAACGCTTATCACCAAAGTCAATCGCGTCGTGACACCGCACAGCGACGTGAAGGGCGCAGCGCGCTTGCGGCGTGGATGTCGGCCATACCCGCAGCGCCCTTCGGGTCGCTGCGGGGCACCCGTTCGGGGGGTGCTCCGGGGAGGTGTGGGGTAGGGGTCACTCATGTCGGAGGGCCTCGATGGGGTCGAGCCGTGCGGCCTTGACGGCGGGGAAGAGGCCGAAGAAGACGCCGACGGCGGCGGAGAAGCCGAAGGCCATGACGACGGCCCAGCCGGGGATGTAGGCGCGGTCGAGCTGGGCGCCGGGGATCTTGCCCATGCCCCAGGTGATGAGCTGGCCGATGACCAGGCCGACGAGGCCGCCGACGAGGCAGAGGGTGATGGCCTCGACGAGGAACTGGAGGAGGATGGCGGCGGGTCGGGCGCCGACGCTCTTGCGCAGGCCGATCTCGCGGGTGCGTTCGGAGACGGAGACGAGCATGATGTTCATGATGCCGACGCCGCCGACGAGCAGGGAGATGCCGACGACGCCGCCGGCGATGGCGGTGACGGTGGCGGCGATGGTGTTGAACTGCTGGA
>JADZET010000079.1 GCA_020850375.1 Phycisphaeraceae bacterium
CAGGCCAACGCGTATTACTACTCGGCGATCGAGTTTCAGAAGCAGGGGCGGTGGAGCCAGGCGCGGTCCAATCTTGTGCTGGCTCGGGCGGCGAGCAACGACGAGAACTTCAAGCGTCAGGCCACGGAGATGATGGCGGTCACGGGGTTCACGCTCCAGACGGGATTCTTCACCGTGCGCGACAATGCCCAGCGGGCGGCCGAGCAGGTGGGGTACCTGACGAAGAAGCTGAGCATGGGCCAGCCGAAGATCGTGCCGGCGGTCGACGCCCAGGGGCGATCGGGGTTCCTGGTGCAGGTCGGGCAGTTCTCGAGCTACCCCAGCGCGCTGGCGTCGAAGGATAAGTTTGGGGATTTCGGGGCGATGGTGGTGCCGTTGTTGAGCAGGTGAGGGGGGCGAGGGGTACGGGGTCCAGGGTCCGGGGTACGGGGCAGGGGACGGAGGCGGCGTGGTGGAGCCGGACGTGACGTTTCCCGCCGAGGATTCGCGGTGTGAGGGGTGCGGGTACGCGCTGCGGGGATTGGACATTTCAGGCAGCTGCCCGGAGTGCGGGTTAGCCATTGCGGAGTCGAGCCCGGCGAAGCGGACGGGTTTGCCGTGGCAGCACAAGCGAACGCTTAAAAACTGGTTGCTGACGAACTGGATGGTGCTCACCCGGCCGCGGCAGGCGTTTCGGGTGATGCAACTCGAGTCGGGGATCGAAGAGGGCTTGACGTCTCTGCAATGTTTGGCGTTGTCGATTGTTGGGTCGATTGGTTTTGTCTATATGGCGACGTCGACAGATCATCGTGGACGTCCTGTGGCGATAGAGTTCATCTTTGACGTTGGCCCTGTTCCATTCGTAGGAGTGTTCCTTTTTCTGATGGCTATGACAAGCCTGGAGGCTGCCGGAATCTGGTGGTTTTCGAGACTAAAGAAAACACCTTTATCATGGGCGAGAGTCTCGCAAGTTTGCGCATATGCCACAGTTGGATGGTTCTGGTTCCCCATGTTTTGGGTGTTGGCTGTGGTGGTCTGGGAATGGGTCGGCCACTCAAATCGTTTGTTGGCGTCGGTTGCGAGCACGGTGTGGTTCAACCTGCTGCTGATCGGGGGGAGCGCGATGTGGTTTGAATCGCTGGTATGGATCGGGATCGGACAGGTGCGGTTTGGAAATGCGGATCATTCATCAGCCAAGCTTCTGCCCGACAGCCCCCGATGTAGAAGCGGCGAGAAGCCGTGAAATGGCCGTCGGGAAGATGGGAAAAGTGGAAAACATCCCATTAAGCCCTATATGCTTCTTGACGAACGGGTCAAAACCGGATTAAGATCGTGTTCAGGTACTTTTACGCCTGACGGGTGCATGGGCCTTGTGTTTGTTCTGATCGTGGTTTAGGCCCAAAACCTCGGGTTTATCACCGGCACGCGACTGGCCAACGAGCCTTGTCCGTGACCGAACAGCGCGGCTAAGGCTCACAGGAGCCAAGGCCGGCCGACCGGGTCCCTGAGCAGCAGGGGGTCGGAATAGATTGAAATCGGATGACGCCTCGATGGATGGCATGAACCATTACGCCTTGGTAAATCTTGACTTAGCGTCGGAGATGGACGGCCGGGGCCGGCCAGCGTCGATCGGTGCGAGCCTACCCGCATCGGCGGGAGGTAGCACCTGCGGCGACGGACGAGCCGGCTCGGACCATGTATTTGCCACGGGGTCATGACGTCCAGGCGGGCGTGATTCGTTTTGCTCATCGCTGTTTCGGTCCGCGAACAAGACGGTGAAAGCCCCAGAGTCAGGGATACTCTGCGGCGGCCAGGCACGTGCCACTTAAGGCGTGCGGCGCGGCCCTTTTGACCAAGGGCCCGTCGACGTGAAAGGGCATAAGCGTGCAGAACTATCTTTCCCTGGCGATGTCCGACGGCGCGGCTTGGGGGCTGATGCTCGTGGCCCTGGTGGTGGGGGCGGGGCTGATGCTGGTGCTGATGCGCATGATGGGCCAGCAGACCCTGGGCAACGCCCGCCGGGAGGCGGAGCAGATCGTCCGTGACGCCAAGAACGAGGCCGTCACCCACCAGAAACAGCTCGAGCTCGACGCCCGCAACGAGATCGCCAAGCGGCGCGAGGAGTTCGAACGGGTCACCGAGACCACCCGCAATCAGATCAAAGAGGCGGAGCAGCGGATCACCAAGCGGGAGGACAACCTCGATCGCAAGCTCGACTCGCTGACGACCAAGGAGAAGCAGCTCGACGAGCTGGACAGCAAGATCAAGCAGCGTGAGGCCAAGCTCAACGCCCGTGAGGGCGAGCTCGAAGGGCTGATCACCCAGCAGAAGGAACTGCTCGAGAAGTCCACCCAGGAGCAGAAGCAGGTGCTGCTGCGGATCAGCAACCTCAGCCCCGAGGAGGCCAAGAAGGAGGCCCTGCGGCTGGTTGAGGAGGAGATCCAGCACGAGGCGGGTCAGGTGATCCAGCGGCAGATGGCCCGGGCCGAGGACGAGGCGAAGGACAACGCCCTGCGGATCACGCTCCAGGCGATCCAGCGGTACGCCGGGGAGCACACGGCCGACAACACGGTCACCACGATCGACATCCCCAGCGACGACATGAAGGGCCGCGTGATCGGGCGCGAGGGACGCAATATCCGGGCTTTTGAGAAGGCCACCGGCGTGGACGTGATCGTCGACGACACGCCGGGCGTGGTGGTGATCTCGTGCTTCGACCCGATCCGGCGCGTGGTGGCGGCCGAGTCGCTGCGGAAGCTGCTCGAGGACGGCCGGATCCATCCGGCCCGCATCGAGGAAGTCGTCGAGCAGATGCAGAAGGAGATCGAGCGGCGGATTATCCGGGCTGGCAAGGAATCATCGATCGAGGCCAACATCCGCGGGCTGCACCCGAAGGTCCAGGAGATGATGGGGCGACTGCAGTACCGCACGAGCTACGGGCAGAACATCCTCAAGCACTCGCTGGAGGTGGCGTACTTGTGCCAGG
>JADZET010000080.1 GCA_020850375.1 Phycisphaeraceae bacterium
CGCTGTCCTGAACGATGGCCACGGACTGGCCGGGCTCGATCACGGTGCCCAGGAGTTTGACGCGCAACGGGGGAATCGCCCGCGTGGGCGCAGCGGCTGTGGCGACGGCTGCATCGTAGAGCGGCCGTCGCAGCGGCAGCGAGCCCAAAGCCAGCAGGGATTCACGTGTCGGCGTGGCCGGAGAATCCGTCGCCGTCGATGACGCGACGGGCGTGATGTCGTTGGGCTTCGAAGAGGGCGTGTCCCGCTCCGCGGTTGCCAGCGGCGCCAAGATCAGCACGCTGCCCAGCACCAGCCCGGTAATGACCAGCAGGCCGGCGACGGCGTAGAGCGCGGACCTGAGTCGGCGAGGATTCTGCAGATTCCGGGGGTTCACGAGTTCCACTCCAGACAGGACGTGCGAGACTGCTTCTGCCGGCCTTCGACGACCACCAGGCGGTGCCACGACCGATGTCGTCCCTGGGCGGTCAGCAAGACAGAATAACACGTTGAACGATCGGTAAGAAGCTCCGCAGCGGCCTTGCGCTGGTCATCCTTGAGTTCGATCTGCGCAATGGCCTCGGTCACGGTGATGCCGGGCCGGCGGGTGCGTAGGCTGACCAACTCCCCAAGGATCCCGGCGCTGAGCGTGGGCTGACAGGCCTCGGCCATGGTCTGGGCGTCTGCTCGGTGGACGTTGACCTTGCCGTCGCCCCAGAGCGTCAGGGATGCCGTTACGCCGTGATCGGGGCCCAGCTCAAGCCCGAAGAGTTCGTCCGGCGTTGCGAGGGGGTAGACCTGCTCGAAGCTGCCGAAACTTTCTGAAGCGTCCTGGCGAGGGGGGGAAGAGGACGCCTCAGTTGGTGCGGTTGATGAAGGCCTCAACGGACGTGGCTCGGCGCTGATCGGCTGCCCAACCGCCACGGCCAGACGACCGGCCACTGCGGTGGCTTGTGTCAGGTCTTGACGAGCCAGGATGGCGTTGAGGTTGACCTTGGCCTGCTCGTCCGCCACGGTCCAGGTGAAGGGGATGCCCCCGAGCTCGAGCGTGTCACGGACGAACGTCAGGGGGGTTTCGCTGGACTCCTCCGCCTTCTGCAGGATCTTTTCGGGCTCGGACAGCAATAGGTTCTGGAGACTGATCGTCCCCCAGCGAAGCTGAAGCTCCTCCTGGGCGTACGACGCGTCGGCCGCGCGGGCCAGGCTCAGCCGCGTCACCACGCCCAAGGCCGTGCCCGCGACGACCAGGAGCATCAGCGTCAGGATCAGGGCGAAGCCGCGAGGTTGTCGAAGCCTGTTCGTCTGCATGGCGTGCTCAACGGATCTGCAACATGCGATCGAGACGGGGCAAGCTCGGATCGGTCCACTCCACGATCAGCCGCACCCGCGTGGGCGACGTGCCCTGCTGGATCGGCTGACGGGCCCAGGAGGACTCAAGGACTGAGTCGTCTCGCTCGGGGTCGTCGGCCTGAGACGAACGATCGTCGTCTTCGTCTGTCTTGCCGTCATTTTCGGGGGATGCCAGCACCAAGCGGAACCGCTTGACGCCGCCGCAGACCATGTCCGACCAGGCGTTGTGATTGGACAGATCATCCAGGTTGACCTGCTTGCGGGTTAGCCAGCGCGGCCTGGCGCTTTCGTCGGCCATGGAAGTTGAATCATCGGTTTCGACGAGCTGATAGATCACCTCGACGGGCCGGTGAAGAGGCTGGCGTGTATCTGAGTCGAGGTGGTTGAATCCCCCCCGAAAGGTGAGCATCTGCGTGCGGGGGTTCATCTCCACCTGCTGAGCATGGGCAAGGTCATACATCAGCAGCGAGATCAGGTCCTGCTGCCATCCAGGCCGGGCGTTCTCCATCACGCTCAGGGCTCGAGCCTGATGGTTCAGACTGATGGTGACGTTGAGCGCCGCGAACATCAGCAGGCTCAGCAGCACGATCGCCCCGAGGACCTCCACGAGGGTGAAGCCATGTGGGCGTCGCCTCATGGTCGCCCCCCAATGCCGTGAAATGACCAGGCCATCGCCTGGGCGCCAGCGTCGGGCTCGTCTTCTCGTTCCGGCGTACTGGCGGGCTCCTCTTCGCGGTCGTCGCTTACGGGCAGGACCATGTCCAGCGTGATCAGCGGCCGTGCCATGTCAGAGGCTCGGTCTTCGAAGATCTCGAGCCGAACCACCTGCCCGCCGATCGCTTCGACTTCTGGTTTTTCGATCGAGTGTGTTCGCCAGCGCAGGGCCTGTGCCTCCAGGCGGCCGGTGGATTCGAGAGGGAAGCTCGAAGCGAGATCAGCCGAGGGCTCAGGTGTTGTCGGTTCCGCGTCAGATGATTGAATTTGCGGGATGGAAGGTGGCTTGCTCCCGACCGTCCGCCACCATTGGGTCAGCAGCCGGTCTGCCGCGTCGGCCGCCTCGAGCCGGCGGTTCGCCATGGCCGTCTGGCGCGTGGCATTGGCCTTGGCGGCCAGCACACCGGCCAGCAGCGTGGCGACGAGCACCAGACTGCCCAGCACCTCGACAAGCGTCAGACCGGTTCGTCTGTCACTTGCGGGGGTTGAAGATTTGCGTGACGGTGTTTTCATCGATGGGCGTGGTGACCTGGCCGGTCAGGCCGGCGACGAGGATCCATTGCTCCCGAGGGTTTGAGGTGTGGCCGGGGTCGTCGACGATCCGCAGGGCGTAGGAGGGTGTAAGGGCCGCATGGCTTGAACTCCCTGGAGTGCAGGGAAGAGCGATCTGGCCGGCGGATAAGGATTGGTCGGGCGTGACGATCCGCTCGATCCGTAGCGCGCCATTGAGGGTGACCTGATCGACGAGCCGGTGCGGTTCAACCGCCACGTCGATCGCCTGCACCACCTGCTCGTCGAGGTTGAAGAGTAATTGAACGGGCCGGCCCAGCGAGGCCGCTTCACCCCGGGCGGAGGCGTCGAGAGCGACGAGTTTACTCACCGCCTGCCGCAGGTCGGCGATGTGCCGCATGGCCCGCAGCGACGCCACCGCCACCGAGGCCAGCAGCCCCGTCAGCAGCAGGACCGCCAGCAGTTCCAGCAGCGTAAAGCCGTGATGGCGACGTGGCACGACATCCTCCCGGAGAACTTCATCAAGGCGCCGTGGCGCTGCCGGCGCCGTTCGTCCCGCTCGAGGATGCGGGGGCGCGCAGGTCCGAGCTGTTCAGGTCCTGGTCCGCGCCCGTGCCGCCCTCGCGGCCGTCGGCGCCGTAGCAGACGATCTCGTAGGGTCGATTCTCCCGCCCGGGGCTGAGGTACTGGTACGGCCGGCCCCAGGGGTCCACGGGCACCTTGTCGATCAGGGGCTCGGTGATCTGGTCATTGGTCTGCGCCAGGGCTCCGAGGCCCTCCTCGTTGGTGGGATACCGGCCCATAATGCCGTAGTAGGTCTCCACCGCGTTGCGCAGCGTCGAGAGCTCGAGCTTGGCCGTGTTCTGCCGGCCGCGGATGAGGTAGCTCCGCACGTTGATCGTCACCACGCTGGCCAGGAGGCCGATCAGGACCAGCACGACCATCATCTCGACCAGGGAGAAGCCGGCAGGAGATTTCACCACGGAGTTCACGGAGGACACGGAGGCGATCCTTTGAGAGTGACCACGTCGTACCTTGGTACAACAATGATATGTTCCGGTTGAGTTGTCTTGGTTTGTTACTCTTCTCATGGTTATGTCTCTGTGTTCTTCTCCGTGTCCTCCGTGCTCTCCGTGGTAAATCCTTCTTTTCAAAGTACGTTGCCCGCCTCGAGCATCGGCAGCACGGTGGCGAAGGCGATCAGACCCACCACCACCACCATCACCAGGATCAGAAGTGGTTCGAGCACGGCGTTGAGGCGTGACGCCGCCACGGCCACCTGCTGGTCGTACTCCTGGGCCAGCTCGTCGAGCATCTCCTCGAGCCGCCCCGACTGCTGACCCACGGCGAAGACCTGCACCACCACCGGGCCGAAGGCCCGCTGGTCCGACAACGCCTCGCCGATGTCGCGCCCCGCGGCCACGGCTTGCCCAGCCTGGTCCAGGGCCTCGCGGATGAGTTGATTGGACGTGGACGACGCGGCCGTGCGCGCCGCCTCGAGGAAGACGATACCGCTGCGCATCAGCTCGGCGATGATCATGGCGATGCGGGCGATGGCCTGTTTGCGGATCACCTCGCCCAGGATCGGCGTGCGCAGGAGCAGCCAGTCCCACGCCCGCCGGCCGCGCCCCTGAGGGTTGCGGAGCACTGCCGTGAAGCCCACCGCCGCCGCGACGACGACGATCAGCAGCAGCCACCACCAACCCAAGAGGAAGTCGCTGGCGTGCTTGACCAGCCGCGTCACCCCCGGAATGGGTTGATTGGCTTGAACAAGCCCTTCGAGCAGGCGCGGCACCACCACCGTCATCAAAAAGATCGACACCCCCGCGGCCATGGTCAGGACGATCGCCGGGTAGATCAACGCCGTGGCCAGTTTCCCCCGGAACAGCGCCCACCGCCCCCGGAAGACGGCTAAACGTTTGAGAGCGACGTCCAGCGCCCCGGCGTTCTGCCCCACCTCGGCCAGGCTCACGCAGTAGGCGTCGAACACCTCCGGCCGCTGTCGCATGGCGTCGGCCAGGCTGTGCCCCTCGGCGATCGAGTCGCGCAGTTGCAGCAGGACCCCCCGGAAGGAGCCCTGGTGCTGCTTAAGGATCGTGTCGAGAGCTTCGAGCAAGGGCATGCCGACCGTCAGCAGCGTGGCCAGCTCGCGGACAAATGTTGTCACACGGTGGGCCGGCTGCTTTCGCAGGCGTAACGAGCCAAGCAGCATCCGCCAACCCTGCGCGGCCTTGGCCTGTGCCATCGTTTGCACGTCCACCACCGTCAGGCCTCGAGCACGCAGGAGGTCGCGGGCCGCGCGCGGCGTGTCCGCCAGGATGGTCCCCTGGGCCATGGACGCGTCAGCTTCCCATGCTCGGTACGAAAAGACAGGCACGCGTGTCTCCGTCAGTCCATGACGACCCTCAGCTCGACCGCATCGTCACACGCAACACTTCCTCGGCCGTCGTCACGCCGGCGAGGATCTTGGCCAACCCGTCGTCACGCATGGACTGCATGCCGTGCTCGAGGGCTGCCGCCTGGATCTCCGCCGCCGTGGCACGCTGCTGCACGCACCGGCGGACGGCTTCGTCCACCGACAGGAGCTCGAACACCCCGACCCGGCCCCGATATCCCGTGTTTCGGCAGCGATCACATCCCTTGCCTTGGCGGAGGTGGGCTGCCTTCTGGCTGCTGATGCCCAGGTCCAGGCGATCGAACTCGTGAGGCAGAGGCGTGTAGGTCTGGCCGCAGGATGGGCAGACGCGCCTGACCAATCGCTGGGCCAGCACGCCCACCAGCGAGCTGGCGGCGAGGTAAGCCTCGATCCCCAGGTCCAGCAAGCGCGTCACGGCGCTGGCCGCGTCATTGGTGTGCAGCGTCGAGAAGACCAGGTGCCCCGTCAGGGCCGACTGGATGGCCATCGCGGCCGTCTCCTGGTCGCGAACCTCGCCGACCATGATGATGTCCGGGTCCTGTCGCAAGACGCTCCGTAACCCGCTGGCGAAGGTCATGCCTTTCTTGGTGTTGATCTGCGTCTGGCTCACCCCCGGAAGTTGATACTCAATGGGATCCTCGAGGGTGATGACGTTGCGGGCGGTGCTGTTGATCTCCTGCAAGGCGGCGTAGAGTGTCGTGGTCTTGCCGCTGCCGGTCGGGCCGGTGACGAGGATCAATCCATGCTCAACCGTAATAAGGTTGCGGAATCGTTCGAGTGTCGCGGCATTCATGCCCAGCTGCTGGAGGCTCAGGAGCTTGGAGCTCTTGTCGAGCAAACGCACAACCAGCCGTTCGCCGAAGGCCCCCGGAAGCGACGCGATACGCAGGTCGATGATCCGGTCGCCCACGGCCACGGTCGCCCGCCCGTCCTGCGGCAGGCGCTTCTCGGCGATGTTCATCCCGCCCATCACCTTGACGCGGCTGAGCACTTCTTCTTGCAGCGCCTTGGGCAGCTCGTAAGCGTTGAACAGCATGCCGTCGATCCGCAGACGCACGATCAGCCGGTCCTCGTAAGGCTGCACGTGCACGTCCGAGGCCTCCTGCCGCACGGCCTCGAAGAGGATCAGATTGACCAGCTTGATCACCGGGGCCCGCGTGGCCACGTCCAGCAGGTCCTCGCGCTGCCGCAGCGAGGCGATCTCCTCGGCCATGTCCTTGGCGTCCAGGCGTGCGATCATCGCCTGGGCCTGCTCGCCACGGTGTTGATAGGCCGCGTTGATCGCCGCCTGAATCGCTGCCGCCGGAACAAGCACGGGCACGACGGGCTTGTTCAGCCAACGGGCGACGATCTCCAAAGACTCAAGGTCGTCCCACCGCGCCACGGCCACCGGCATCTGACCGTTCTCACTGGCCAGGCCCAGCAGGACGTGCTGGCGGGCGAAGGCGATGGGCACCTTCTCCACGAAGTTGGCTGAGGCGGGTCGATCGGACAAGTCCTCGAGGTATCCAAGTCCGGCCGCCTCGGCCACCGCCTGAGCGATGGCCGCATCACCAAGACCCTTCTGGCGGGCCACGGCAAGCACCGATTGATCCGTCTGACCGCCCTCCCCCGCGCCCGCCGCAAGTGACAGCGCCACGCCCGCTCGCTGGGCCTGGGCCTGGAGCGCTTGGGCCAGTCTGTCCTGAAGCGCCTGCATGACACAACCTCTTGAGAGCTTCCAACACGTCGATGTCAACCGTCACTGATCCAACACGCGATCAAATTGCCCCGCCTGAATCTAAGCCAGTGGGACGGGCGTCTCGCCCGTCGTCGGCCGGGACGGCCGACCCACCTCAAGTCTTGGATGGATCCAACCAGCAGAAGGCATATTAGAACTACGGCATGAGCAGCGGTTCACTCGCCGGCAGATCCTCAGATAACCCCGCCGCCTCTCGGTCCTGCCGCGAGAGGTACTTGAGCCCCTCGAAGCTGTCGCCGCGCAGGATCACCGGCCGCAGGAACACGAACAACGTGTTCTGTGACTGGTTCTTCGTGCGATTACTAAAGAGGTATTTGACCAGGGGAATATCCCCCAGCAGCGGGAACTTCTGGATCGTCTCGCTCATGTCCTTGCGGTTGAGCCCGCCGACGACGATGGTGTGGCCATCGGACACGGTCACCTCGCTCTCGATGGCGTTGGTCTGCCGCGGCGGCGGGATGCCCGCCCCGCCCTCGCCGGAAAAAGCGCTCAGCTCAATGGCATAAGCAAGCTGGAGGTGATCGCCCTCGGAGATGTGCGGCGTGAGCGTAATGGTCGTGCCGGCCGTGGCGTAGCCGGCGAAGCTGGTCGTGGCCACGTTGTTCGAGGCGTTGACGCTGGTGAAGGGGGCCTCGTTCACGCTGCTGAGCGTGCCGGTGGCGTTGTCGTTGACCAGCACGCGCGGCGTCGAGACGACCTTCGACCGGCCGCTGCTGGCCAGGGCGCGGATGACGATGTCCGCCTGGTCCGCCGCCAGGATCGCCCCGTTGTAGCCCAGCCCGGGCTTGATCGTCAGCTTGCCCGTGTTCTTGTCGATCTCGCTCAGGCCAAACGACGTGAACTGGAGCGTCCGCGTGCTCGCGCCCTGGTCCGTCCGGCCGGAGATCTCCACGCCCAACGAGAACCCTCCGCTGGTGTCGAGCGTGGCCACGGTGGCCTCGATCAGCACCTGCGGCCGACGCTTGTCGAGCATCTTGATCAATTGCTCGTAGACCTTCTGCACCGCCGGCTGGGCGATGACGATGATGCTGTTGGTGTTCACGTCGGCCGTGAGGGTGGCGTTCTTGGTGCGGATGCCCTGCACGGCCTGGTCGTTCCCCCTGCCCGGGCCGTGCGAGAGCGAGCGGTCCATCACCCGCGAGTAGCGCCGGCCGCTGCCGTCGTCATGCACGCCGGTCGAACCGAGCTTCGAGAGGCCCGCCTGCTCCGACAGGGCCGAGGCGGTCTTGGACAAGACATTGTCGCCGCTCTCCTTCGCGCCGGTCTTCGACTCGCTCTTGCCGGCGGAAGTCTCGGGTCCCTTGCCGGCGGCCTCCGCTGGAGAGGGGGGCGAACCTGTCGCTCCTGGTATCGCTGTACTGACGGATTCAGCCGCCTCCTCGCCCACGTTCAGCGTCGCCAGGTCCTCCCCGCCCTCGAGTGAGCGGATGGTGGCCAGCACGTCCACCGCCGTGGTGTTCTCGAGCTTGTAGAAGCGGATCGGGTTCTGCCCCTCGGACGGGATGGCGTCGAGGTCCTTCTTGAGCATGGCGACCTGCTCGTGGATCGCCGGCGTCGCCGTCACCACCAGCAGCCCCGCCTCGTTGTCGATCGCCGAGCGGTACAGCCGTGTCGCGTCCGTGGGGTCGATCAGCTCTTTAATAAGCTTGTTCATCCGCTCGGGGGATATGGCGGAGAACTGGTAGATCTTCGTCTCAAGCCCCAGCGGCACGTCGAGCGTGGCCGCCATATCGCGTGCCTCGTCCACCTGAGCCTGCGTGCCGATGAGGATCAGCTGGTTCGTCCGGAGGTCTGCGCTCACCTCCGTCATGATCCCGCCGGCCGATC
>JADZET010000081.1 GCA_020850375.1 Phycisphaeraceae bacterium
AAGGGCGTGAAGGTCTGCAAGTTCTGGGCGGCCCCGCGCGGGCTGGACAAGTGGGACCAGATGTGGATCGACTCGCCGATCCGGCTGCGGAGCATGAAGCTCGCCCGAGAACTGGGCATGACGCTGATGGTCCACGTGGCCGACCCGGACACCTGGTTCGCCACCAAGTACGCCGACGGGAGCAAGTACGGCACGAAGCGCGACCACTACGCCCGGTTCGAGCACATGCTGGCGATGTTCCCCGACACCGACTGGTGGGCCGCGCACATGGCCGGCAGTCCGGAGGACCTCGACTTCCTCCAGGGGCTGCTCGACCGCTGGCCGCGCCTGCGCGTCGACACCTCGGCCACCAAGTGGATGGTGCGCGAGCTGTCCAAGCACGCCGATGTCCTGCGCGATTTCCTGGCCCGCAACCCAGGCCGTGTCATGTTCGGCACGGACATCGTGGCCGACCCGGCGAACCTGAGCTTTGACCTGTTCGCCTCGCGCTTCTGGGCCCTGCGGACCTTGCTCGAAACCGACTTCGACGGCCCGAGCCCGATCGTGGACCCGGACCTGTCGCTGGTTGACCCGAGCCTGCCGACGGAATCGACGGCCCACCTGCGCGGCGCGTCGGTCGGCCCGGCCACGCTGGCGGACGTCTACGTCGGCGCGTGCCGGGGGCTGCTCGGCTGAGTCGAGGCGTTGTGGGTCAGAAGAACATGGCGCCGGACTTCGGTCCGGATGGAGATCAACCTATGTCACGTTGGAAATCAGGAGTGTGCGCGGTGCTGACCCTTCTTGCGGCGACGACGTCGGCCCAGGCGCAGCAGCGTCGGCCGATGACGGTGGTGCTGATCCCCACGACGCACATGGACATCGACTTCACGCAGCCGCCGGCCGGGTCGTACAAGCGGTACGTCGAGTGCATCGCCCAGGCCGTCGAGGCCTGCGAGGCGGACCCGGCGGCTCGCTTCAGCGTGCAGCTCGCCTCGGCCACGGCGGCGTTCCTCGAGGCCCGGCCCGACATGGCCGATCGCTTCACCGAGTTGGTGCGGCAGGGGCGGATCGAGGTCTGCGTCAACTGGACGAACCCGCACTACAGCGAGCTGAGCGGCGAGCACCTGGTCCGCCAGATCGCCTGGTCGCGCTGGTGGCTGCACGAGAAGCTGGGCGTCTGGCCGGCCGTGGCGGACAACGGCGAGCTCTCGGACGTCACGCCGCAGCTCGCCCAGGTGATGGTGCGCAGCGGCGTGTCGAATTACCACGCCTACAAGAGCGGCTGCCCGTCGCTGACTTCCGGCGGGCGGGACTTCGCGGGCAACGCGTGGTTCCTGGGCCTCGACGGCTCACGGCTGCTCTACAACGCCCAGAACTACAACATGGCTGAGGAGTTCGGCAGCACGCGCCCGTGGGGCTGGCCCGAGGGCGAGCCGGGAGGGCAGCGCGGCCTGCGTTCGACGCCGACCGGCCGACTGCTCCTGCTGACCGAGGGCGGGCCCGGATGGGACGACGCCATGCCGCCGCTGGACAAGCTCTCGGCCTTCGTGAAGGGCTGGAACGCCGATGAGGCTTGCTCCAAGAAAGCTCAATACGTCCTGGGCACGTTCGCTGACTACTTCGCCAAGCTCCGCCAGGAGCTCGACAGCGGGACGGCGATCCCCGCGCTCAGCGGCCACACCGAGCACGGCGAGATCCTCTACGCCCGCGTCTGGAACCTGGCACGTGACCGAGCGATCTTCGAGAACACCATCACCCAGGCCCAGACACTGGGCGTCTGGTGCGACTGGCTGGGCCTGGAGGGTCTGAGCCAGGAGCAAGTCGAGGCCGCCTGGCGTCTGGCGATGGAGAGCTCGACGCATAACTGGGCCTTCACCGACCAGGGCCAGCGCTCCCTCCAGGCCAAGGCGGGCAAGGCGCGCACCACGGCCGAGACCATGCGCGACCGTGTGGCCAGTGAGCTCGCCCGCCGCATAGTCCCCGGGGGCGGGACCGTCGCCTTCAACACCCTGCCTCACCCCCGCAAGGAGATCGTGCGGATCGGCGAGCAATATCAAGAGGTGGAACTGCCGGCGATGGGCTGGATCGTGCTGCCGCCGGCCAAGGAGATTGGGGCGCGTGAGCTGATCGCCCAGGACGGCGTGATCGAGAACGCCCGCTACCGCGTCGAGGCCAGCGCCCAGGCCGGCCTGATGCGGGTCTATGACAAGCTCCACGGGCGGGAATTGCTGTCGCCGGTGGACGGCAAGAGTCTGCTGACGGTGCGGAGCAGCTACATCGAGGCTATGGGGACCGAGCGGGCGGAGTACTTCCTGTCGGCCGACACCGGACAACGGATGAGCCCCGAGAAATTCGAGCTGACCAGGCAGTTGCTCGGCGGGCTGGACGCGAAGATGGCTCCACGGTCTGTCAGCACGCGCCTGGCGGGCGACGCGGCCGAGATGACGATCGACGGCGACACCGGCGGGGCGCCGACACGTTTGGTGGTGCGCCTCGGGCTGGGCAGCGACTTCGTGGAGATCGAACTCTCGGGCAAGCGCGGCCCGGCACCGAAGCGGACACCGGAGATGCGCTCATCCGAGGCCCAGGCGATGCTGCGGCCGGGCCCGATGTACTTCGCGACGCTGGAGCTGGCCGCCGGCGAGAACGCCCTGGCCCGGGTCAGCGTGCCGTGGGGCTCGATCGAGCCGCCCAAGGCCATGCCCCGTCTCGAGCCGGCGACGCAGCAGAACGCCAGCAACGCCGTGGCCGCGGCGGACGCGAAGATGTGGTACGGCGTCTACAACGAGGCCTGGCACGCACCGCTCCAGAACTTCTTCGGGGCTCGCATGGTCCAGCCGCGCTGGCTGACGATGTGGAACAGCGATGGCGGGATCACGTGGGCACAAGAGGCCCCCTACGCCAACCTCTTCCGCGACAAGGACCGGCCGAACCGCTTCTATCGCTCGCTCTGGCAGGGCTATAGCGGCACGGGCCGGTACGTCTGGCGACTGCGCGGGCACGACGGCGACTGGAGGCAGGGCGGCGCCGAGCGCCTGGCTCAGGAGCTCAATCAGCCGCCGCTGGTCATGAAGGTCGAAGCGGCCGGCGAGCAAGCCGCCACGCTGCCAACGGCGCTGCCGGACACGATGAGTTGGTTCGACTGGCCCGATGATCGCGTAGTCTTCAGCACGCTCGAGAAGAGCTACGACGGCAAGGCCCATGTTCTGCGTTTCTATGAGTCAGTCGATCGGGCGAGTGATCTGACGCTGCATCTGAACGACGCCCTGGGCAGGTTGGCGTGGAAGCGTACGAATCTGCTCGGAGAACCCGAAGTGGACGTGCAGTCGCCCAATGCAGATCAACGCACGCTGCCCGTCAACTCGTTTGAGATCGTGACGCTGCGGATCGAAAAGCCCGTTCGATAATGGGATGTCAGGAACTTTGGCCATGCGTAACACTGGCTGACCGGACATGAAGAAAGCCCGTGCGTAGTTCTGGCTCAGCGGCCAAAGGCATGACTTTTTTCATCACTACTGCCCATTTCGCACCCGCCACTCTCGCCAGCTGGCATACTGATTCGCCGCATGTCTGCTGGATGGACTTGGAAACACGTCACAGACCAGAGATACTAGAAGCTAACTGACGTGGCATCGTGCCAAAGCCAAAACTGCATTGAGGGCACGCTTGTTTTGCCCCCAATGCCATGTTGGACCTGATACCACATGGGCGCTGCATATTTTATCGTTCTTGAACGGCCAATCGATGACTTGGATGTCAGCATGGACGGCAAAAGCCTGTCGCAGCACATGGAGTCACTCGACGAAGAGGCACGGCGGGTGGGTGTTCGACCCTTGTCGGAGTTTTTCAGCGTCGAACCTTCGCAGATGGCGGAATTCATGGAGGGCGAAGGTTTGGACGCCAGCGAGATCGAGTTGCCGCCCCTGGCACAACACTCCGCTGTGGATGGCTTAGCGACGGTCAGAGCGTTGGCGACATGCCCAGTCGCGCAGAACAATGGTGTTGCACGGGACCTGCGCAGATGCGAGCAGATCCTGACCGTTGCGGCGAACCATGGCGTTGGCTGGCATATGGAAGTTGACTTCTGAGCGCGCTGGGTGAGTGGACAGATACATGGATCCGGGCAAGGGGCCTTCTTGAGCCAATGCATGGCTTTGCCGACTTGGATCGAGGCGTTAGGATGCCGATGGTAGCTCATGGGTGGGCGATTCCGACAATGTTGGCTCCATTAGCCTTTGTTCTGACTTCTCTGCGATAGCCGCCCGATGAAAGGGGCATCATGCGCACGCTCAGCCGGCTGTTCGCGAATAACCGAGCCTGGTCCGAGAGCATGCTCCGGGGCGACCCGGAGTTCTTCCGCCGGCTGCTGAATCAGCAGCGTCCCGAATACCTCTGGATCGGCTGTGCCGACAGCCGCGTGCCCGCGAACCAGATCGTCGGGCTCCTGCCGGGCGAGTTGTTCGTCCACCGGAACGTGGCCAACATCGTGGTCGAGGGCGACATCAACTGCCTCTCGGTGCTCCAGTACGCCGTGGAGGTGCTGCGGGTCCGGCACGTGATCGTCTGCGGCCACTACGGCTGCGGCGGCGTGGGGGCGGCCCTGCGCGGCGACCGGCTGGGCCTGGCGGACCAGTGGCTCGACCACGTGGCCAAGATCCGCGACAAGAATCGCGACCAGCTCGACGCCCTGCCGACCGAGAAAGAGCGGCACGACCGCCTGTGCGAGCTCAACGTCATCGAGCAGGTGTCCAACGTCTGCCAAACGCCGATCATCCGTGACGCCTGGGGACGATCACAGCCCGTGTCCGTCCATGGCTGGATCTACAGCCTCGAGGACGGCCTGCTGCGCGACATGAACATGTGCGTCACCCAGCCTGGCGAGCTGCGCGAGCGCTACGAGACGGCGCTTGCTGAACAGCCCGGCAAGAAGGCATGACGTCGCTTCATTCTTAACAGCAACGCTCTAAAGAATTCCGCGCCAAGATGGGCACTTATCCCCCGCCTGGCTGTGGCGGGCGTGCAGGCATCGGTATAAGATGGACGCATCGGAAGATCCCACGATGCCATTGCTCACGCAAGAGCAGTTCCACAAAGCACGTCGTTTCATCCTTGACCAGGGCCGCCCTCTGGAGCGGGCCTTGTTTGTTCATGCCTTTGAGGGCGGCGATCAACAGGGTGTGCTCGACGCATTGTCGAGCTATCAGAATGGGGATGGCGGATTCGGCCACGCACTGGAGCCGGACTTTTGTTGCGATGAATCATCGGCACTGGCCACGACCGTCGCTTTCCAGTGCTTGCGTGAACTGGGAGTTCCCTCAGATCATCCGCTGGTGCAGAGGGGCATCAGGTACTTTCTGGACACCTACGATTCAGCGACCCGTTGCTGGATGGACGTGCCGCCCGCGGTGAACAACGCGCCCCATGCGCCATGGTGGCATTATCGAGACGACGAGCCCAGACGGATGGACCGTTGCCTGGCCAATCCCAGAGCGGAGATCACCGCCTACCTGCACGAACACGCGGAACTCGTGCCGGGTACGTTCCTGAGGGAGCTGACGGAGACGGTGGTGCAGCATCTCAACACGCTCGCGGACGCGATGGAGATGCACGACTTGTTGTGCTACATCCGCCTGGCCGAGACGAAGAGGCTCCCGGAGTCGCTCCGCGAGACCATCATGCCGAAGCTTCGCCGCGCGGTGGATGCAACCGTGGCGCGCGAGCCTTCACAATGGCTGTCCTATGGTCTGCGGCCGCTGGACGTCGTCGAGAGCGCCGATTCTCCATTCGCCTCACAACTGGACGATGTGGTGCAAGCGAACCTCGACTTCGAGATCTCACGGCAGGAAGACGATGGAGCCTGGCCGCTGAACTTTTCATGGGGTGATGTGTACCCGCAGGCAGCACAGAAGGCCGCGATCGAGTGGCGCGGACGTCGGGCGCTTCAGCTGCTGCAGACTCTGGGGAGCTGCGACAGGCTTGCCAGATAGCCGCGGCCACCCCATCAGGCGGACAAGCGAATCTGATCGGGAAGCCCTATGGCTCAACGTCTGGACATGGTCTCGATCCTGGTGCGGGACATCGGCCGGATGGTCGCGTTTTACCGTGACGTGCTGGGCTTCAGGACCGACTGGACGACCGGCCCTTACTGCGAATTCGACCATCACGGGGTTCGCTTCTCGATGTATGAACGACAGAAGATGGACGCACACTTTCCGGGGTTGCTCACGTATCCCTCGGGGCTCAATGGCTCATTTGCTCTGGCCATCGACCTACCCCGCTTCGAGGATGTTGATCCCGAGTTTGAGCGGCTGGTGAAAGCCGGGGCGAAACCCGTGTCACCCCCCAAGGGGCCAAACCCGGGCGGCTTGGCCTTTCGGGCCTGCTGGATCGCCGACCCCGAGGGCAACCTGATCGAGCTCGGGTCGTGGAACAAGGGGGAGTGACGGACAGCGCCTGCGGCCTCCCCTTGTTGTGAATCAGGGCACCAGCGTCGACGCGAAGGCGTCCCATGCCGACGTGCGGGCGAGCGTCACCGTGAAGATCGAGAAGGCCGTCAGCACCACGAACCCGATCGCCAGCCAGCGGTCGAACGACTTGATCAGCACGCTGCGGAGCAGCAGCAGCACGGCTCCCGTGACCACCGCGGTGAAGAACGGCCCGAACAGACGATCCCAGACCGTGCCGGTGTAGAGGTGGGTCAGCACGTCGATCCGGCTGAGCGCCGCCGAGACGATCACCAGGTTGGCCGTGAGCATCATCACGCGGTGGATCTCGGGGCGGCGGCGCTTCCAGATGCCGATGCCGACCATGATCGCGAAGAAGATCACCGAGAGCAGCGGCACAGCCAGGAACTGCTTGGGGTTGAAGCCCAGGATCATCGCCTCGGGCGGCGTCACGCGGGCCGACTGCACGCCGATCATCAGCCCCAGCACCAGGATCACCGCCGCGAGCGCCAGCCCGAACCAGCCGAGCGTCATGTGCACCCGTCGCTTGTTCACCGCCACCAGCGTGGGCTGAAGGATGAACAGGATGATCCACGCCGCCATGGCCACGCCGTGGGCGATCACGAGCGTGCGGATCGGCGGGGTGATGGGGCGGCCGGGGTACGACTGCCCGTGGAAGTAGAAGAGCTGGAAACCGATGAGCGTGTAGGCCAGCATCAGCACGCCGGTGAATGGATAGAACCACCTCGCGGCCTTGAAGGGCGCCACGCGCGAAGGGCGGATCGTGGTCGCGTAAGAAGCCGAATTCATCCCCATAAACGGTTCCTTATCGGGTGACGTGAGCGGCGTCCTGCCGACATCGACAGGGCGGACACGTCGTGCTTGGTTGTGGATCAGCAGGCGCTTTACGCTGTGTTTTCGCCGCGGATGGACGATCGGGCCTGACGGAAAGGGTGTGAGGGTGGCGATGTCGTCGGTCGGTGTTGAACGTTTCTCCGGTCGAAGGGGCACGACGCGAATGACGCCGGGAAAATAGCGACCCTCCCGGAACAAGGCAAGGGGCGGAGGATCGGCGCATGAGAAAAACATCAAGACGACAAGCAGTCACAAGCGGACCGCGCTGTCTCTTTGGAGAGGGGGATGGTCCTTTGCTTACGCCCAGTCGACGGTGCGACGCTTCGGGCCGGCCATGGCGTGCTGGCGGGCCTCTTCGAGGGACATCGAGGGATTGGAAAAATCCAGACCCATGTATCGCGTGAGGACGGCGAAGGCCTCGACGTTGCGGTGCAGGCCGACGAAGGCGTCCTGGCCCGGGCCCAGGGCGGTGAGCAGCGTCCAGTCGCAGGTGTGGGTGGTGCCGGTCCAGCCGATGCCATTGATGTTGCCGACC
>JADZET010000082.1 GCA_020850375.1 Phycisphaeraceae bacterium
AATGGCGTTGAGAATGTGCAAGCGGTCTTGTCGACCCAGTCGCAACACGATGATTCCGCCATATTCCTCCGGCGGGTAAGCACGAATGTTGGCGAAATCCAGATCAAGCGTCACCAAACATCGTGATTCATCACGACACACGTCAATCAGGACATGGTCCGGACTGGATTGCATTCCCTGATCGATGACCGTCACGGCGTCAAAGCCTGCTTCCTGAAGCGTCCGAGCTGCTTCCACCGGCAGGTTTTCGTCCAGCTTGAACCGAGTCATCAGGATGTTTCCGTGAGCTTGACTGTTCGATCGCGGGCCAGTTCCGCGGCATAGGCGATCGCAGCCTGAACGTCATCGTGACTCAGGGAAGGATAACTCGTCAGAATGTCATCCCGTGTGGCGTTGGCGGCGAGATTGTCCAGAATGACGGAGGCCATGATGCGCGTGCCCTTGATGCAGGCCCGTCCGTGACATATCTTTGGATCAACCGTGATGTGGTCTTGCCAGTTCATAGGTCTGCTCCAACATTCGGCTCGCCTCAAACATTATACCTTTGCCCTGCGGCGTCGCGGAATGCCCCTGATTCCGCTAGGATATTTCCCTTGTTTCGTGACGCGACGATCCTTGTCTGACTCTGAAAGAAGCGATCACCGCCATGGGCCTGTTCAAGTCCGTCTTCGCCAAACTGAAAACCGGTCTGGCCAAGACCCGCGACACCTTCGTCGGCGAGGTCCGGGGGTTTCTGTCGGGCAAGCCGCTGTCGGCCGACCTGATCCGTGAGCTTGAAGCCCGCATGATCCAGTGCGACTTCGGCGTCAAGACCACGCAGGAACTCATCAAGGACCTTCAGGCCGCGTGGGAACGCGGCGAGATCGCCACCGGCGACGACGCGCTGCAATATCTCAAGGATCAGCTCGGCGCTTACTGGCCGGCCGAGGATCGCAAACTGCACATGGCCGAGTCCGGGCCGACGGTGATTCTCGTCGCCGGCATCAACGGCGCGGGCAAGACCACCAGCATCGCCAAGATCGCCAAAAGCCTGCGCGATGAAAACAAAACCGTCCTGCTGGCGGCGTGCGACACCTTTCGCGCCGCGGCTGTGGAGCAACTGGAAATCTGGTCCAAACGGCTGGGCGTGGAAGTGGTCAAGGGCAAGCAGGGCGGCGACCCCGCGGCCGTAGCTTTCGATGCCTGCGAAGCGGCGCTCGCCCGCAAGGTCGATGTGGTGCTCGTGGACACCGCGGGCCGGCTTCACACGCAGGACCACCTGATGCGCCAGCTCACCAAAATCCGCGACATCACGACGAGGAAGATTCCGGGGGCCCCGCATGAGGTCATCCTCGTCCTCGACGCCACCATCGGCCAGAACGCCGTCAACCAGGCCCGCGAGTTCGCCAAGGCCATCAACGTCACCGGCATCTTCCTGGCCAAACTCGACGGCACCGCGCGCGGCGGCATCGTCGTCGCCATCCGCGAAATCCTCGGCATTCCCGTCAAATTCATCGGCGTCGGCGAAACCCCCGATGACGTCGAACCCTTCGACCCCGCCCGCTTCGTCGAAGCCAGGTTCGCCAGATGAGGCTATTTTATGCAAGGTTCAAAGGACCGTGTCCGCGCGGTGATTCAGGGCCGGATGCCCGACCGCGCTCCGATGTTCGATCTGCTGCGCAATGACGCCGTCATTGAACATTTCACCGGACAGCGATTGACGCTGGAGAACGCCGCCGAAGTGGTTCCCGCCGCCTTCGCGCCAGCCGTGGATGCCACCCGGCCGTCGGTCCGTCTGCCCGGCCTGGAGAAGACCATCACGCTCGAGGATGGCCGGCAACAACGGCATTATCGGTGGACGATCTGGACGGAACACCGGCACTTCGCCGACAGCGATGCCTGGGCTGCGGAAAAACGTCGTGTTCTGGCTGCTTCCAACCCGCAAGCCTGGAACGCAGGCCGTCAGTCCGATCTGGATCACTGGCTTGCCTCCGTGGCCGAACAGCAGGCCCAGCTTGGCGAGGTGTTCTTCATGCCCAGCCTGCCGGGTCCGGGGCTGATGAGCATCTACGACGAGATCGGCCTGGAATCGCTGGTCTATGCCATGGCGGATTGCCCCGGTGTCGTGGAGGAATTGCTGGAATGCAATGCCCTTTTCGCCATCGCCTGGGCCGAGCATCTACCCGCCGACCACGGCATCGAAGCCGGATTCCTCGGCGACGACATCGCCTTCAACGCCGGCACGCTGCTGAGGCCCGACTGGATGCGCGAACATTTCTTCCCACGCCTCGCCCGCGTGATCGCCGCGATGCACCGGCGGGGAATCCGCATCCTCTATCACTCCGACGGCAATCTCAATGCCGTGCTGAACGACCTGGTGGCGGCCGGGATCGACGGGCTGAATCCCATTGAAGTCCTCGCGGGCATGGACGTGGGCGACATCCACCGCCGCCACCCGAAGCTGTGGATGGCCGGCGGCATCGACGTGTCGCAGTTGCTACCGTTCGGAACCCCGGCGCAGGTCAAAGACGCCGTGCGCCGCGCCATCGACGCCGCCGAGGGCCGCCTCATGGTCGGCAGCAGCACCGAGCTGAACGATGAAGTCCCGCTGGCGAATTACCTGGCCCTGCGCGAAGCGGTGCTGGAACATCCCTACTGACCCCACGCGGTGTTGTTGATTTCACTCTTCCAGCAGATACATCGCGTTGTCCCCGACTTGCATCGTGCGTTCGATGCGGTCGGTTCTGCCGATGGAAATGTCGTCCCACAGGCTTGTGACTTTGGCCGGACGGGGCAGGCGGATGACCTTTGTGCCTGGCGAGGAAGCGTGGAGGGCCACCAGGCTCTTATTGAAGAACATCACATCATCCTGGTCGTTGTAGACGTGCAGGCCCGCGAAGGACGCGATGTTGCGTTCCAGCGAAGGTGGCACAGTGCCCACGAAACCCAGATAGATGCTCGTCCATGTGTCCATTTTCTTGACGACGATGCCGGCCTTGTCGCTGTCGGCGAAGGTGGCCAACGTCGTAGCTTGCGGATCATCCGCGTAAAACCGTGGCAGGCCGGTTTCCATCATGGCGTCACCGGAGGAGCCGAGGTACTGGCCCGCCATGCCGCGGATGAGCGGGTGATCCGTGTCGGCGACTTTCACCACGAGGTGCAGTTTCGGATCGATGTCGAAGTGAATGCCCGTCAGCTTTTCCATGTTGTCGATGGATTGCGTGTCGCTGATGTAGCCCGCGCCGTAGCCGAAGACGAGGATGTTGCCGTCGCGTTTGAGGGCGTTGATGGCCTGGATGTCCCGCGGCGACAGGCCGTAGGCGAAGGGGAAGTAGAAGACCTTGTACCGCCCGGCCACAAGGGACAGATCGTCGAGGAGATATTGATCGATGGGCAGGCCGGCCTGGGAGGAGGCGAGGACGGGCGAAGTCGCCAGTTCCTTGGGGATCGCGCCGCGCCGTCCGTCGGCCTGGACGACTTTGCCGTAATCACCGAGAAAAATCGCCATTTCCGCGTTGCCGGCCCGATCGACGTCGATGACCTGGCTGAACACCCGGTAGCACTGGCCGATCATGCGGGCCAGCAGCGGGTCGTCGTACCACAGGCCCATGTCCCAGTTCCACGAGCCTGCGCCGAAACACATTTGTCGCATGTATTCGCGGCGAAACAAACTCAGCGTTTTGGCTGGCGAGTCAAAGACGAGATTGTTGGCGTAGTTGCGTTTGGCGGTGGGGAAAACGCGGTGATCCATTTCGACCATGTGGAGTTTGTCGTGCAGTGAAGCACTGCTGAGCATGCAGTTGGCGCGGCCGGGCTGGCCGATGTCGCGGGCGTCATAGGTTGGTCCGCCTGCAACATCGAAGTCGGGGCTGGCGTAGAGCAGGCTCGTGGCCCGACCGCCGTGTCCGCCGCCGCTGGCGACCTCCACGATGTCCGGCGCGTAGGCCACGGTGATCACCGGCTTGTTGCCGCTTTGTTTGATCGCGTTGCAGCTTTCGACCAGCAATTCGATGTTGTTTTCCGCGGCGAACTGGCGGTAGTCCATCACCGGCCTGTTCTTCCGCGGATCCAGCAGGTAAACGCCGGTGGACATCTGATCGATGTTGCGCGCTTGCGGGCCTGGAATCTCAGCCGATGCGAGCGCGGCCTGCGGATCGTTCCACGCCTGCCGCAACGCTTCGTCGGTCGCGTACTTGTTTGTCAGCCATGCGCGGAATGATTGCTTCATCGGCTCGCTGAAATCATTGCAATGCACCGCTTCGTTGTCGTAGCCATACGCATCTCCCACGCCGCCCCATTGTCCGTCGTAGCCGTTGAGCAAACGATAGCCGGCCACGGCTTTGCCGTAGGGCTGTTGTTCGACGTACCGGCGCAGGGCCGCCAGATAGTCGCGGACATCTCGTCGATATTGCCGCGAAGCGGTGGAAGGCACGAAATAGCCCACCCATTTCGCGCCGCGCAGGTTGTGCATGTTCGTTCCGCCGACGGAGCCGGCTTTGTTGAAGTTGATCAGATTTTCCCACGCCCCGTAGCGGATGTCGTAGAGAAACGCGCCGTTGCACCATGCGAAGTTGCCGTCCTGATCGCGGAGCAGTTCATCGGGATGGCTCTGTCCCCACCAGTCCGGGGGCGACAATCCGTCGATGGACAGCAGGATCACGGCATCCGGCTTTTGTCGAAGCAGATCGTACATATCATGGTCGAGGTCGGAAAAATCATATTGTTGATCTCCGATCCAGTCGCCGTGCAGCGTGGGGCCTCCGTAGGGCGTGCGAACGAAAAAGACGCGAAGGCCAAGCTCGTTGATGTTGTCGTAAGTCACGGGGGAAAGCGAAACCGCCATCGGGGCCAGGGGCTTGCCGTTCAACATGAAGCACATGGCGTTCCGATGCCGGGCCACGGCGAGCTGGGCGTCATCGCGGGATCGCAGCCTTTCCTTGACGGCTTCGATGTCGAACCGCGTGAGTTCACGGACAGTGCGCGGCCGGAGATTTTCAGGCTTGTGACGGTAGGTGTACTGGCACTCGGCGTTGTCCGATGCGATCTGGCCGTAGTTTTCCAGCCGAATCCGCACCGTCCGCCACCGGCGGGCCTGCGTTTCGATCTGGTTATGATCGAAACGGATCAGATCGTCGTTGTGCAGATCGAGCAGAACCTTCACGGCCAGCGGAGGAACGACCAGGCGGTAATGCCGCTGATGGTCATTGATCACGGTATCCGTCAGTTGTTCGGGCGGCGATTTGTCGCCATCAAGGCCCACGGCGGTCATGGTGATGCCCATGCCCGCCATGTCGGTCGGGGCTTTGTACGGGCTTCGACGGGAATTGGGCGTCAGGCCCTGGATGTCGCCCTGGCCGTCATCCGACGGACCGCTGATCTGTGTTTCGATGCGATAGACCGCGCCCGGAAGCAGGTTATCGAGATCGAGCATGGCGTAGGGCCAGTCGATCAGACGTTCGAAAACCATGGGGGTGGCGGCGGCCGGTTTTTCGGTTCCCAGGTCTTCCACGACAACGTTGTCGATGCAGATGCGTTGCATGCCGTTGACGACGAACGACAGCACGATCTGGTCGGTGTCCTGACGCGGCATCATCAGGTGGCGTGTCTGTTTCCAGATGCCCAGCGTTTGCGGGGATTTGGATGCCCCGCCGAATTCGGACTGCCGCGTCAGGCCGTCGTCAAAGGAAAAAAACAGGTTTTCGCCGTTGCTTTTGCCCTCATCCAGTTGCGTCACCATCAGACAGTACGAGGCGCCGGGGCCGAGATGATCGGTTTTGACATCCGCCAGAACGCGAATCCAGTGTTGTCTGGATTCGGCGGGGATGGGAACCGTGATGCGGTAGAGCATGTAGCCGCAGGCATCGGGCTTGTCCGCCGCGAGTCCCGTGCGACTCAACTGGCCGGGTGAAACGGCGATGACCCGGCCGGCGGTGTCGTGTGATTGCTGGGGATATCGCGCGATGATTCCCGCGGCTTCGAAGTCTTCGGTAAACAGCGTCCGCGAGTCCGCTCCCAGTGCGATGGCATGGATGACTGCGACCAGCAGGGCCGCGGGCAGGCCGATATGAACATTCATGTCGAGAACCTTTTCCACCGGATTCAGGGGAAATCACCGCGCAGCATGGGCATGTCACGTTCCAGGGCATGCCGTGCACAGGCACGCATTATCACCCGGTCGCGGACATGCGGCGCATCGGTTGAAGATCAGTGCCGGCTGAAATAGCTGTCGGTGTTGTAGCCGAGGGTGAAGATGCCGCCGAGGTAGGGATTGGCGGTCGCGTCATACGGTCCGGCATGGGACACCGCGTCGCTCTTTTCCGCGGTCACGTGCGTGTCCGCCCAGAGCACGCTGGCGGCGCTGAGGTGTCGCAGGTCCACCAGGCCGCCTGCGCCGAAGTAGTCCAATACGTAGCTGGCGCCGAGGTGCAGCGTCGGCGCGCCGGGGTTGTAGATGTCCACCAGCACGAGCGTCTTGCCCGGTTGGTGCAGGTCGTTCATGCGGGCCGAGGGCAGCCAGTTGCCGCTGTACCGCATATCCGTGCCGAGGTGGGCGTAGTTGTAGCCGTAGTCAGGATAGCTTGCGTAACCGCCGTCGCTGAGTTCCTTGGGCGTGCGGGTCATGAAGTCGTTGAAGTAGATCGATTGGTAAGTCGGGCACATGAACACCTTGGCGGTGGGGATGTATTCGTGGAGCAGGAATCGGCCAACCCAGGTCGGTAGCGTGCCCGGCCCGCCGTCGCCAATGTGGATCGGGAACTGATCCTTGTTGTCCTGGATATACGTGGTGAAGCTCACGCCAAGCTGGCGATTGTTGTTCATGCACATGATCGCGCCCGCACGGGCTTTGGCCTGACTGAGCGCCGGCAGCAGAATGGCGATCAAAAGAGCGATAACCGATATCACCACGAGAAGCTCAATGAGCGTAAAGCCTGTCAGGCGAGTCGCGGAGCGTGGCGTGTTCAGGTGATTTGCTGTCATGGATCATCTCCGTGGATGTGCTTGGCGACAGGGGACGGTGAAGCAAAGTTTACCGATTTACTACAGTAAATTTACATATATCTGATCGGGATGTCAAGCATATTTACGTCGGCTGTGTCATGTTCCATCATCATGCGGCGGCGGCATTTGCGACCACATCAACCCGGAACAGTCGCAACGGCTGTTCCATGAATCGGCTTGCGGTTCATCCGGCTTGACGTCGCCGAATCGTGTATTTCGCGGTTCATGCGTGATAACCGGGTGTTAAGGCGTGCGGTCCTCTTGTTTGTTCATGGTCGTGGTCTGGGATTTGAACGCGATATCCATCACGGTTACGCCCATCGCGGGAGCTTTGACCCGCAGTACGCTGCCCGTGTGCTCGATGATCATCAGCGGAAACCGCGTGACGACGTTCACCCGGTCGATTTCCTTGTGGACGTCGATATTGCAGAAGAGGTTGCGCGGGGTGTTGTTGCCCACGAGCAGCCTCGCGGTTCCCGGCCGGCCGTCGAGTTGCTGCACCACGATGGAAGGCAGCGCGTCGTGGTCGTCAGCCTGCCGTTGCAGTGCCAGGGAAGTAGACGTCACCTTCGGCGCGTCGGTCAGGGCGATCAGACCGGTGGCGCATGTGTCCAGAAACGCGCCGGACACCGGGCGGTAGGGCTGATTCGCCGCCCAGTTGCTCGTTTCCTCAACCGTGGATGCGTCCCACGCCGGCTTCGGCGCTTTCGGCGATGACATTGAGGGCAGTTCGCATTGCGGACGGTAGATCGTCATCGCCGCATCATCCGGATGCGCACCTTCACTCAGTTCGCAGGTTCCCAGCGGCCGCGAGGCCGCTTTGCCGCCGAGCAGCACCACAGGTCCATGCGGATAGCTGCAGATCATCTCCAGGTCCGGCTCCGACAACAGGTGGGGATTGACCACGAGGATCGGGCCTCGCACGCTGAACAATTGCTCGATGTTCGCCGCCGCGAGGATCGTCACGCCCCGACGCATCAGTTCCATCATGTACCGGTGCGTCGTCATTCGACGGGTTTGAAGGTAGTCGTTCAACTGTTTGTCGTGCGCCGGTTGGGAGAAGATCACCGTCAGGCCGCGAATGCCGCGGGTTTCCCACGCGCTGCCTCGCGTCCAGTTGTCGTCGAGCCAGGACCATTCCCAGGGCCGAATGTCGTCCGCCAGGCAGTACATTGGACGGGTCACGCTTCGCAGAAGTTGTCGGGACGTATCGAACGTGTACAGATTGCTCATCGCGTGCATTTCCCGCTCCAGCGAAGCGGGGGCATGGGCCAGATTGTCCCAGGATTCCAGCACGTCCCGCGTGCAGACCAGGGGATACAGCGGCGTCTGCGGCGACTGGGCGTTCATCAGCATCGTCATCGCCATCGCGTCAAACAGCGGCAGCGGCTGCTTGCCGTCCCAGCCGTCCATCTGCACCACCGTGCTGACGGTTTCGGGCACGAAGCCGTCGATTCCCAGCGACGCCAGTTGGTGATAGTCCACGCCGTAGCGGTACAGCGCCTCGAACGGCTCGCGCGTCCAGGCGTTGTTGAGCACGATTTTCTTTCCCGCGCCGTGCAGGGCCTGCGTCACTTTGCTCCAGAACGCCGTTGTCAGATCCGCGTTGAATCGGATCCATTCCGCTCGTGCATGCTTCCAGATCCACTTCGCGCGTCCAGCCAGTATTTCCGGCTGTTCGTCGCACAATCCCGAAAGCTCTTCGGGCAATTGGACGCCGCGATCCGCGGCAAAACGTCCAACCATCTCGTCGGAGTAATCCGCCGTCATCAGTGGTTGATGCGGCGGCGAGTAGCCATCCGCACCGTGAAAGCCGTCAAAGCCGTAGTCCTTCATCACGCGCAACAGCCGGGGCACGAAATAGTCCACATACGGCGTGCCGTCGCGGAAGGACTTATGAACCACCAGCGAATGATGTTTGCTGCCGTCGCTCAGCGTGCCCAGCAGTTCCGGATGTTCCCGCGTCCAGCGATTGGGAACCAACGGGCCGTCGGCAATGTCGTACATGACGGCGAAGACGCTCAGGTACACCCGCACGCCGTGCGCATGCAGCGCGTCGACCAGCCGCTTGAGCTGAACGTTCGTCCACGGCTGCCGCGACCGTTTGCTGTTGCGCGGCTTGATGTAGGAGCAGTATTCCCGCGGGAAAACCGCTTCCTCGTCCAGTCCCGCATGGTCATGCACGAAGTGCGGCGAATAGAGGAACAGCGATATCGCTTCCGGCATGCCGTGGCATTCATCCAGGAACTGCCGGACGGATTCCTCGGGTTGCAGATGATCAAAACCAATGAGATCGGACCACATCCAGGAGGGCATGCGCATATTCCTGTCCATTGAAAACTTGTCGCCATCGGGCGTAACGGAGACGGGACTTGAAGCCGAGCGCGAAGGTCCAAACAGTTTCACGCCGCGCCACAGGCCTCCGGGGCCGGCGCTGTTGTGAACGCGAACGACCAGCACATTGCGCCCCGGCTTGACAAAAGGACGACAATCCAAAGCAAACGGCTGATTCCAGAGCACCGCAGGATCGCCCGCGGAACGGTCCATCGCCAGTTGGCCGTTCAGATACACCCACGCACGCTCATCGGCTGCGCCGAAGACCAGCAGCAGTTCGCCGGTGAGCCATGCTTGCGGCACATCAAACGTGATCCGATACCAGCCATCGCCCGTGTAGGACTGTTGCGTCTTAATGTCGCGCGCGGTCCAGAAATCGCGGATCGCCATCTCCTGCCACGCGATGTCATCCGCGTCGGGTGCGAACCATGTTTCACTGACTCCCCGGCTTTGGGGATCCGTGCGAAATTGCCAGGTATCCTGAAAATTGTGTAGTTCGCTCCGTGAGGCGTACCACGAGGTGAAGATGGTGCGATCCGACTCGACGCCGGCGCGGCCGGGTTCCGTATCCGCATGGGGCAGCTTCGCGCGACGGATGGCGTCGAAGTATTCCCGCGGCGCGTCGGTCCATTTCGCGCCGCCGCCGTAGACCCACACGATTCCATCGCTGAGCTTGAGCGCGTGGTGCAGGACATATTCCAGTTCCACCGGCGTGTGATGGTTGGCTGTGAAATCAGGCGAGGACCATTGCGATTCCGACATCGGAGGCCAGAAAGCAAAGCCCGCGCGTACCCGTTGACGGTACATCTCGGGATTTTTGCAGAGACCGGCGGCGTCCTCCCGTATCATTTTCGCGGCGCCCGTCAGTTCGTCCCGTGAACGAAAATAGTAGGCGTTTTCGAAGCCGTCGATGACAGTGCAGCCTTCGGATTCTTCGAGCAATCCTTCGAAGAAGCCGGAGAGCAGGCCGTACTCCGTCTGGTCGATGGCGGCATGACGGGTTTCGTGCACCACGAGACTGGAGGCGAAGGTGACGAGCAGTCGCAGGCCGGGGAAGGCTTCCCGCATGGCGCGCATGGCCTGCGCGCCGCGCCGGCGCGTCATGTCGTTGTACTGTGCGAAGCTCACTTCATTGCGCCGGGCCATCTGGCTGTAGTTGAACTGCATGTTCGTCTTGCCGTACTGCTCGGTGTCGAGCACGATGCCGGCCGCGCCCGACATTCTGACCGCCCGGGCGAAACCGCCCAGCCGCTCGGCGAGCTGATTCCAGGATGCGTCGTCGAACCAGTCCACGCCGATCGCACAGGTGTTGACGCGGGCGAAATTGCGGCGGAGCTGCTTGAGCGGAAGCGAAGCCATGAACTTCGCATCCGCTTCGAGTTCGTCCTGCGACCAGGGTTGGGTCAGGTCCAGGCAACGGACATGCACCGTGCCCCTGGAGAGGTCGAACACCAGCCCGTCGAACGGCATCGCGTCCCATTCCGCCAGATGCTCCGCGATGATCTGCGGCGGAGGCGTGCCCCAGTCCACGCCTCCGAACGCGATGATCCAGCCGGTGGACGGATCCGCCGCCCATCCGGTGGATTCTCCGGACAGGCTTGCCGCCAGGGCCAGAATCATCCACGTCATCCAATGTCTTTTTTCGCGGCGCATAGGTTCCCTTGTCAGGCCAGATGTGGGTAGAAGGCCGTCGTGGAACCTGAACAATCGGTTCAACACGGCAATTCAGCGATCGGCACGATATTCAGGATTTGGTTCCCAGCCAGAACATCGACCATTCCAGGACCGGGATGGACTCGCGTTTGAGCGAAGCGGCATGGCCGTCGAGGAAGGAGACGTTGTTGGCGTCGCTCATATGCGGGAAATAGAGATTGGATGAGGCGGAGGCGCCTTCGTAGTAGAACCAGTTGTCGGGAGCGTAGGGATAGCACGAGCCGTCCATGAAATTGGACATTTCAGAGGGCGATTTCACGTGGTCGTAGCGTTTGATACTGCCATACGGCACGGCGTAGTTCCAGCTTGTCCAGACATTGATGCTGTAGGTCCGGTTGAAGTTCCATGACTGCGTGGGCCGCAGCAGTTGCGCCGTCGGACAGGTTACCAGCGTGTCGGCGACCACCGGACTGGGCAGGCCCAGGTAGGCGCTGAGGGAATCCCTGTAGGACCACTCGGTGAAATAGATGCTGCAAAACATCTGGCGGTTGTCGTTGGCGTACATGCCGGCCATCTGGGTGAACTGGCGCAGCCGGGTCAGGCAGGTTATCGACCGGGAAGCTTCCCTGGCCTTGCTCAGGGCCGGGAGGAGGATGGCGATGAGCATGGCGATGATCGATATCACAACGAGCAGTTCGATCAACGTGAAACCCGTATGCCGTGTGGGCCAGGTGGAGCGCGTCATGTCGAATCTCCGGAGGTTAGGAAAGGGTTCCTCAGCCGATCAGCGGACGTGACGATTTTCGGATGATCAGTTCGGGCTTGATGTAGAACATCTGGTTGGGAACGGATTCGCCGCGCAGCATGGTCATCAGCAGGTCGCAGGCTTTGTCGGCCAGGGCCTGCGCGGGCTGTTGCACGGTGGTGAGCGCGGGGCGGAAGAAGCGGGCTTCCTCCGTGCCGTCGAAGCTGACGACGGAGAGGTCTTCGGGCACGCGGACGCCGCTTTCGATCAGGCCGTTGATGAGCATCATGGCCAGGCTGTCGGCGGTGGCGACGATGGCGGAAGGCCGGTGGTCCATTCTGGCGATGGCGGCGCCCGTGCGGTAGGTCAGTTCTTCCACTTCGCTGACGCCGAGTTTCGGCATCTTGTCGGGGTTGTACGGTCGATGCAGCAGGTCTTTGAGCAGGCCCCGTTCTCCCGTGACGACATCGAGCGTCCGCACGTCGCGGCCGGCCATTCCCGCCTGCAGGCCGGTGAGTTTGAGGATGCTGTTTTCGTTGTAGACGTAGATGGCCATGACATCATGGTGGCCGGTTTCGAGCAGGTAGCGGCCCATTTTTTCCATGCCCGCCACGCGATCCACGCACACGCAGGGCAGGGCCGGCTGCCGCGGATCATCGGCCATCTCGACGAGGATGCACGGCGTCTCCGCCGAGGCCAGCAGCGGCAACAGATCCTGGCGAATCCGCCGGAAATCCGTGCCGTCCGCGATGATCAGGCCATCGACCTGCCTCGCCAGCAGTGACCTGGCATGACGCAGCGTCTGGTTGATGTTCATTTCGGAGCAGCAGAGGAAGACCTGATAGCCTTCGCGGCTGAGCCGTTGTTCGAGGGCTTTGATCTTGTGCGTCAACACCCCGACATCGAAGGGATACGTGATCAGCCCGACGGTGAAGGTTCGCCGGGTCCGCAGCGCGCCGGCCACGAGGTTGGGGAAGTATCCCATCTCACTGGCCACCCTCTGGATTTCCTCCCGCCGACGAATGCTGATGCGCGGGCTGTCGCGCAGCGCCAGGGAAACTGCCGCGCTGGACACGCCGATCCGCTTGCCGATGTCTTTGAGTGAAACCGCCATGGGGCAACCCATCAAAGTTGACCGATTAACACACAAACATTTTACATTAAAGGGCGGCCCGGTCAAGAGAGATGCAAAGGATCGGCAAAGATTATCCAAACTTCGACTGAACTATCCTTATAGCATAAATTCACGTGCTGGGCGGCCTGTCGCGTTCAAGCGAACGCGGTTTTGATGTCCGGCGGAAATCCCCGACGCCAGTCGCCGGCTTCCGGGGCCGTCAGCTTGGCCGCAGCACGCGATCCGGATCGTCCGCGTGCATCAGACCATTCTGTAGGACCACGTCAACACGCCGGCCGCGAATGACCAGGTTCCGCAGTTCCACCGTTCCCCGCAATCCATCCGGCCATCCGCTCTGCACGCAGGCGTGGCCGTTGTCTTGGAACCGCAATCCGAACAGGCCGAAGAGGATGGTCTCCACGCCGGACAAGCCCGCGATGACATTGGCTCGCTTGTGCGCCGCCACCGCCGGCCGGTCGCAGTAATGTTCCTGCGGGAAATAGGTCAGATGCCGGCCCATCCACAGATGTCGCCGCAGCACATCCCACGCCTGCGTCGGGTATCCCAGTTCCCACAGCGTCAGCGCCAGCAGCGGGCCATCGCCGGTGTACGACCCGCCGCCGGACCAGTCGGGATCGTTCAGTTCGTAATGCAGCTTGTCTTCCGCGCTGACGCTGCTGACGCCGTATTCGCCGAGGAACGCGCCTTCACGCACATGCCCCAGCATCGCGCGGATCATCTCCGGCGTGCCCGCGCCGAACCGGATCGCGTCAAAGCCCTGAATGCTCAGCACCATCTCTTCGTGGCCGTCCGGTCGCAGGCATTTGAAGAAGCCGGCTTCGTCAGACCAGAGATGCTTTCGCACCGCATCGATGATCGCGTCGGCTTCGCGCCGCCATGCGCCGGCCCGCGCGTCGCCGAAGCGGTCGCCCAGTTCCGCCAGCCTGCGGTAGCACCACGCCCGCTCGGCATTGGGGCTGGGCACGTAATGTTCATACCCCGTCTGCCGCATTTCCAGCAGATTGTGCTGCACGCCGTAGTCTGCCAGATGGTGGCGCAGCGTCAGGCGGGATTCCAGCTCCAGAAACACCTGTGCGGCATATTCGTACAGCGCCCGATCCGGCCCCCTCAGTCTCGCCGCCGCGTCGATGAGCTGAATGAACGCGATGGTGTTGTACGCATACGGCACGGATAGCCCTGTGCCATCCAGTGCGAACGAATTGTGCTGATCCAGCCCGAAAGTCGCCATCGCCTGCGTGAGGTTGGGATACTGCTTGCCCAGCAGCAGGCCAAGGCTCAGCGGCGGATAGCCGGTGGTGTCCCACGGGTAGCAGCAGATCGCGCCCCCATCCATGCCGCTGGTGGCGACGAAGGGTTGCGTCACGAAATCGGCCCGGTCCCACAGACACACCAGACCGCTGGCCAGCGAACGGTTGTAGTAGTCCTCCAGCCCGGGAATATCGCTGCGGAGCGAGGGGAATTGCTGGTCGATCTGATGCAGCCGGCCGCGCCAGTCATCGATCGTCCGGTCAAACGCCTGGGCGGCACTGAAGTCCCGTGGTCCCGGCTCGCCATGCCGGGTCATCGTCATGGCCAGCGTCCACGTCGCCGCGTCGCCGGGTTCCAGGTTCCACGACCGGAAGTTGTCCCCATGCAGCGTCATATCCACCGCATCGCTGGACCACTGATGTTCGCCCGTCGCGCGTACCGGCCGATCCGCCGGGGGAATGCAGTAACCCCACTGGTCCAATGGCACCACGTCCGCTGACGCCTGGGCCAGCATGGGCATGATCCGCATCGTCACCCGGCGCTGGCAGCGGTTGCGTGCGGTCACCTTGATTGCGAAGCCCGCCACGTCTCGCAAGGCCACCAGTTCGCTGACGACCTCCATCGAGAACAGCCGGCCGCTTAGGTGATGGTGATACGTGCCGCGACGGGTCAGCCGGTCGATGTTCCATGTTCCGCCGGCATAGAGCAGGCCGCAGTCGCCCTTGCCGTAGTTGCCGTCATCGGCGACCGGATGGCCGTCGAGTTCAAATGCCAGCCGGAACTGGGCGTTTCGCGTCAGCAGCGGAGGACAGAAGACATCGGCCACGCCGCAGACGGTGGGCATCAGCGGCTGCACGACGGCATGGCCGCTGGCTACGCCCAGATGATGCGCCGGAGTCAGTGAACGACGAAGATCCAACTCAAACCGCATCGTGACCTCCAGTGGATAGAGGCCCGGAACAGCCTTGTTCAGCTCAGCCCGCTTGCTTTTCGCTCAGCACAGCCGCACGGATGCGCCGTCCCATCTCCATGGCCAGCGACATGGACCTGGCGTTGACATCGAAAGTGCTCACGCCGACGGACGCCACGGTGGCGTCCGGGCCGTGCAACATGCGGACGCCGCTCATTTCGCAACTGTCCCCGTGGCCGCAGCGGATGCAGGGCACGTTGCCCAGGATGACGACCGTGCCGAGGTTCGTCATGCCTTCCTCCATCATCCAGAAGGCGATCTGCGCCGCGGTGGTGTCCGCGGCTGGGGGTAGTCCCGGCTTGCCCGGCTCGCAGGCCGTGGTAATCACCGCCGCGCCGATCTTGCCCCGGTTCAGCCCCTCCTTGTGACGCAGACAGTACATCCGCTCCATGAAGGTCTTCGTCCGCGCGTCGAGACTGCTGTACGGCGTGTAGCCGCCGAGCACGAAAGCCCTGGCCGATTGGAACTTCTCCGCCAGCAGCCTGCCGTCGTCCTCCACGACGCACATGTTGCTGTTCACACAGCCCAGACACGCCTGGCATGGCTCGAGCTTGTAGCTGTTTAATTTGATGAATTCGCTGGGCAATCCCGTGTGTTCCAGCACGGTCTTGACCGCCCGGTCGGTGTTGCTGTCGGGAATGGGACTGCCGCTGATGCCCAGAACGGTTGCGGTCATGGCGGGTACTCCGTGAGGTGCGGTGAAGCGAAGTATATCACCATGGGTTTGGACGCGAGGGCGGTTCGCCCGCGCGTTCTTCTCGCGTGATATTCTATCGCTCCCATCCGCATCGCTTTTCCCATGACAGGAACGACCCTATGCCCGTGGTGCTGCAAACCGTGCTGCTGCTGATCGCCTCGAACGTGTTCATGACCTTCGCGTGGTACGCGCATCTGCGTGATCTGAACCACAAGGCCTGGTACATCGCGGCCATCGTCAGTTGGGGCATCGCGCTGTTCGAGTACCTGCTCCAGGTTCCCGCCAACCGCATCGGCTACACGCAACTGAGCCTGCCGCAACTGAAGATCATGCAGGAGGTGATCACGCTGTCGGTCTTCGTGCCGTTCTGCATGTTCTACATGCGTCAGGGATTCCGCTGGGATTTCGTCTGGGCGGGGTTGTGCCTGCTGGGCGCGGTGTACTTCATCTTCCGCCACCCGATCAGCCCAGCGACGGGGGGCTGAACTGGATGGGCGGGATCGCTCCACTTCGTGTCGCGGCTAACCGTGACCGGGGATTTTCGGGCGGGGATTGGAAAGAGCGTTCGATGATCGTTGGATACCACATCATCTTCAGCACCTACGGGTTCTGGCTACCTAACGACCCGCGTGGGAGTTGGTCGGATTTCGTGGGATCATGGGATTTGTTCCGATACGGACCAGCCACGAAAACGACCGAACGCAGATCGCTCGCGCATGACGAGCACGACCGGGTGAAACGACAGGCGGCAAAGAAGGCGCTCAAGTATCCCGCGGTGGTTTTGACGGGCGTTGAGGCGCGTGCCGTGGCGAAAGGATTCGCGCATTACGTCCATCGCGCGGGACTGGCGGTGTGGGCGTGCGCAATCCTGCCGGACCATGTGCACATGGTGACTGGAATGCCCGGCATGAAGGTCGAGCAACTGGTGATTCAGTTGAAAGGCGAGGCGACGCAGGCGTTGGAGCGGGAAGGCATTCACCCGCTGGCACGATACAAGATCGAAGGGCAGCAGGTTCCCAAATGCTGGGGGCGCGGGCAATGGAAAGTATTTCTCGATCCGGAAGATGTGCCGCGCGCGATCCGATATGTGGAAGACAATCCGTTGAAGGAAGGGAAGAAGAAGCAGACGTGGTCGTTCGTAACGGAGTACAGACAGGCATGACGGTTAGCCGCGACACGAAGTGGAGCGATCCGTGTCGGCGGAATACGCGCTCCACTCCGTGTCGCGGCTAACCGGGGAGCGGGGGCATCAGATGGCGGTGCCGCCGGATTCGCCGGTGCGGATGCGGATGCACTGTTCGAGGTGGGTGACGAAGATTTTGCCGTCGCCGATTTTGCCGTCGCCGTGGCGTGCGCCTTGGATGATGGCGTCGATGGTGGGCTGGACGAAGCTGTCGTTGACGGCGATTTCGAGTCGGACCTTGGGCAGCAGAGGAGGCGTGACTTCCTGGCCTCGATAGAGTTCGGTGTCCTCCTGCTGGCCGTGGCCGGTGCAGCGGCTGACGGTGATGCGGAAGATTTCCTTGTCGATCAGGGCCTGGTGAACCTGGTCGAGGCGGTCGGGCTGGATGATGGCGACGATCATTTTCATGTGGAAATTCCGGGGGATCAGTTGAGGTTCAGCAGGCCGTAGCCATGTTCGCCGTGGAGGCTGTGGTCCATGCCGGCCACTTCATCGACGTCGGCCAGACGCATGCCGATGGTCTTGTCGATGAGGACGAGGATGACGTAAGTGAGGATGGCGGAGCCGACGATGGTGATGGCGACGCCTTCGAGCTGGACAGCCAGTTGCGCGCCGAGGCTGCGGGTCGTTTCGGAAGGGCGGATGAAGAAGGTCAGGCAGATGGCCCCGATGATGCCGGCCGTGCCGTGGATGCCGAAGACGTCGAGGGAATCGTCGAAACCGATGCGGTTTTTGAGGTTGATGGCGACGTAGCAGACGAGCGAGGCGACGAAGCCGAGTGCGATAGCGCCGGTGGGCGTGACGACGCCGGCGGCGGGGGTGATGGCGACAAGGCCTGCGAGGATGCCCGATGCGATGCCCAGCGAGGTCGCCTTGCCGTGGCGGATGGCTTCGATGACGAGCCACGCGAAGGCCCCGGCGGCGGCGGCGGTCTGGGTGACGGTCAGCGCCTGCGCGGTTTTGAGGCCGCTGGACACCGCCGAGCCGGCGTTGAAGCCGAACCAGCCGACCCAGAGCAGGCCGACGCCCATGAGGGTCATGACGAGGTTGTTGGGGTGCATGGCGGAGCGGGGATAACCGCGACGCGCGCCGAGATAGAGGGCGGCGACCAGGCCGCTGACGCCCGCGGAGATGTGCACGACGGTTCCGCCCGCGAAGTCGATCGCGCCTTTCTGGAACAGGTAGCCGTCGCTGGACCAGACGGAGTGGCAGAGCGGGGCGTAAACGACGAGGAACCAGATGGCGATGAAGGCGCAGTACCCGCGGAAGCGGACGCGTTCGGCGAACGCGCCGGCGATCAGGGCGGGTGCGATGATGGCGAACTTGCCCTGGAACATGGCGAACACGTAGTCGGGCAGATGCGGGCCGAAGCGACCGACGCTTTCGTCGATGCCGCGGAGAAGGATGAGATCGGACTCCCATCCGAGCCAGCCGCCGGCGACGTCGTGCCCGAAGGCGATGGCGAAGCCGCAGAAGACCCAGAGGACGCCGATGATGGCCATGGAGGCGAAGCAGTGCATCATGGTTCCCAGGACGTTCTTGGTGCGGACGAGGCCGCCGTAGAACATGGCGAGGCCTGGGATCATCAGGAGGACCAGGGCGGTGGAGGTGAGCATCCAGGCGGTGACGCCGGGGTCGACGTGGTGGTCGGGTAGGGGGGGTTGGGCGAGGGCGGGGGCGGCGAGGAAGAGCAAGGCGAGTGTGAGCGCCAGGGGCAGGGCGCGCAGTGCGGGGGTTCGGGGTGAGGGGTTCACCGGGAGCTCCTGTGAAGGGACGGGGAGGCGTGAAGAGTGTCCGAGTCGACGGATCCGGCCGTGGGCACGAACGGCCGGGGGGGCGGGAGACGGAGAGGTTTTAACGGGTGAGGGGGAGGTGTGCAAGGTTGGAGAGGGGGAGAGGAAGAGCGGGGAAGAGATCCGCCCCTTCGCGGACTCAGGGGCGGCGTGGGGGAAGATGTGCGAGGAGAGAGGGCGGCGCGAGGGTGGGGGGTGAATGAAAAAGAACCCAGGCGTGGCATGCCTGGGCTTGGGAGGGCGATTGGGGGTTGCGGAAGTAGCCGCGACGGGGACGTCGCGGCTCGCGCGCGGAGGGGACGCGGGAGGCGGGATCAGGCTTCGGACATTTTCTTGGCTTTGGCGCGGGCGTCTTCGAGGGTGCCGACGTACATGAAGGCGCTCTCGGGGAGGTCGTCGCCTTCGCCGTCGGCGAGTCGTTTGAAGCTGTCGATGGTGTCCTTGAGGGAGGTGTAGACGCCCTTGAAGCCGGTGAACTGCTCGGCGACGAAGAAGGGCTGGCTGAAGAAGCGTTCGATCTTGCGGGCTCGGGCGACGACGCGTTTGTCTTCCTCGGAGAGTTCGTCGACGCCGAGGATGGCGATGATGTCCTGGAGGTCTTTGTAGCGTTGGAGGATCTGCTGGACGCGTCGGGAGACGGCGTAGTGTTCCTGGCCGATGATGTTGGGGTCGAGGATTCGGCTGGTGGAGGCCAGGGGGTCGACGGCGGGGTAGATGCCTTTCTCGGCGATGCCACGGCTGAGGACGACGAAGGCGTCGAGGTGGCTGAAGGTGGTGGCGGGCGCCGGGTCGGTCAGGTCGTCGGCGGGGACGTAGATGGCCTGGACGGAGGTGATGGCGCCTTTTTCGGTGGAGGTGATGCGTTCCTGGAGTTCGCCCATCTCGGTCGAGAGGGTGGGCTGGTAGCCGACGGCGGAGGGCATGCGGCCTAAGAGTGCGGAGACCTCGGAGCCGGCCTGGGTGAAGCGGAAGATGTTGTCAATGAAGAGGAGGGTTTCCTTGCCGGAGTTGTCGCGGAAGGCCTCACACATGGCCAGGCCGGAGAGGGCGACGCGGAGTCTGGCGCCGGGGGGTTCGTTCATCTGTCCGAAGACCATGGCGACGCGGTCGAGGACGCTCTGGGTTTTGCCGGCGGCGTCGGTGAACTTGGCCTCTTTCATTTCGAGCCAGAGGTCATTGCCCTCGCGGGTGCGTTCGCCGACGCCGGCGAAGACGGAGTAACCGCCGTGCTCGCGGGCGATGCGGGCGATCATTTCCTGGATGATGACGGTCTTGCCGACGCCGGCGCCGCCGAACAGGCCGATCTTGCCGCCGCGGACGAAGGGGCAGAGGAGGTCGACGACCTTGATGCCGGTCTCGAGGATCTGGGTCTTGGGGTTGAGGTCGGTGAACTTGGGCGGTGGCTGGTGGATGGAGCGGGTTTCGGCGGCCTTGATGGGGCCCTTCTTGTCGATGGTTTCGCCGAGGAGGTTGAAGACACGGCCGAGGACGGGCTCGCCGACGGGGACGCGGACGGGCGAGCCGGTGTCCATGACGGCGGCGCCGCGTTGGAGGCCGTCGGTGGACCCGAGTGCGACGGCGCGGACCTGTCCGCCGCCGAGGTGCTGCTGGACCTCGCCGACGAGGTTGAGCTTGACGCCCTTATGTTCGGACTGGATGCGCAGGGCGTTGTAGATCTCGGGCATGTCGTGTTCGGGGAACTGAGCGTCGAAGGTCGAGCCGATGACTTGGGTGATGGCGCCTTGGCTGGGCATGTGGGAGGACCTTTGGGAGGTTTTTCGGCAGGGATCGCGGGTCGAAAAGACGAGTTTATCCTGCAACTCGTGCGGGAACAAAATCATAGGGATGCGGGGGTGGGATGCAAGTGGGTGGGAGCATGAGGGAAGAAGAGGAACCCAGGCATAGCAATGCCTGGGCTTGGGTGGGGTGGGGGTGGGGGGGATGGCCGCGACGGGGACGTCGCGGCTCGCCCGTGGGGTTATACGGGCGCGCGAGGTGGTGGCGGGTATTGGGGGCGCAAGGAGGCGTGGTCTTGGGCGCGAATCAGACGCGGCGGATCCTGGCGTTGATCAACCAGAAGGGCGGGGTCGGGAAGACGACGACCACGGTGAACCTGGGCGCGGCGGTGGCGCGGCTGGGGCGGCGGGTGCTCTTGATTGATCTTGACCCGCAGGCGCACCTGACGCTGCATGTCGGGGTGGACCCGGATACGGTCGAGAAATCGATGTATGACCTGTTGACGGACCCGGCGGTGACGGCGGAGGGGGTGGTGCAGCATGTGAGCGAGACGATCTCGGTGCTGCCGGCGGAGGTGAACCTGGCGGGGGTGGAGACGGAATTGGCGGGGATGTCGGGGACGGGCGAGGCGCAGCGGATCTTGAGGGATAAGGTGACGGCGCTGCTGGAGGCGGAGCGGGAGAGGCCATTTTCTTATGTGCTGATCGATTGCCCGCCTAGCTTGGGGCTGCTGACGATCAATGCGTTGGCGCTGGCGCAGGAAGTGTTGGTGCCGATGCAGGCGCACTTCCTGGCGTTGCAGGGTTTGAGCAAGCTGCTCGAGACGGTGAGCCTGATCCAGAGGTCGATCAACCCGCGGCTGACGGTGGCGGGGGTGATCCCCTGCATGTTCGAGGGTCAGACGGTGCTGGCGGGGGAGGTGATGGCGGACCTCAAGACGTTCTTCGATGCGGCGGGGTCGATGGAGGTGCCTTGGCGGAGGGCGAAGGTGCTTGAGCCGGCGGTGAGAAGGAATATCAAGCTGGCGGAGTGCCCGAGCTTCGGGAAGACGATCTTTGACTATGCGCCGGAGTCGAATGGGGCGAAGGATTATCTGGCGCTGGCGAGGGAATTGGTGGAGATGGAGGCTGCGGCTCCGCCCCCGGAAGTGAACACGACTTTGCCGTCACCGATGCCTGTGGCGAGTGCGACGTAAGAAGATGACGTGGGAAGGGGCGGCCCTTGGGAAGCGCACGTTGGCAGTGGGTAAGGCTATTCAAGATTGCGGGGGTTGTGCTGGTGGCCCTCGTGGTGTTGCTGGCGTGGGATGGCTACCGCGAGCATCGGGCGGTCATGTTCAGAACGGATCTGAACCTGCGATGGCGGGTGCTGTCGAACACGGCGGAGGCGTTGCGGCGGGAGGAAGGGGGAGGGATCGAACTGACATCGGCGTGGCGGGCGCTCAGTGAGAGCGAGCGAGAGCGGTTGGCAAATGCACCGGAGGATGCAGCGCCAGGCGCAGTGGTGTCGGAGTACATGAGGGACAAACGGGGCGGGGAGATGAGGTTGTTTGGGCGGATCAATGAGGAGGGAAAGGCGGAGGTCGGGGTGCTGTCGGCGGGGATGGACGGCGCGTGGGGGACGTCGGATGACGTGGCGTGGCCGGGGTGGGAAGTGGAGCTGTTTAGGCGGCTGGCGGACGAGCGGAAGGAATGAGCGAGGGTTGTCGGCGTTCGGCACATAGCGCCCTTCGGGACGCTATGTGGCACCCAGTGCTATGTGGCACCCGGCGCGGCGATCTTCGATCGCCCGCTAAACGGGGAGGGTGGTGGGGGGAAAGAAAAACCCCCGGCTGGTGAGGGTCAGGGGCGGGTGGAGCGGATCCATTTCAAGAGGGCTTCGCGGGGCAGGGCGTTGACGACGTCTTGTTTTGTCGCGCCGGCGCGGCGGGCGGTCTGGAGGCCGTAGTAGAGTTGGTCGAG
>JADZET010000083.1 GCA_020850375.1 Phycisphaeraceae bacterium
AGGTCGTGCCACCAGTGGTCCCTTCCGGGGGTCATCTTCACGGGCACATTGCAGCGCTGGTAGACGATGACGGTCTTGACCACGTTCGTCAGCGACAGCGCCTCGTCGACGGTGTCCTTGAGGGGCACGGGCTTGCCGCGGCGCCAGCCGGCGTCGGCGGTGATCAGGACGGTGCTCTGGGCGTCCTCGACGCGGTCCTTGATGGCGTTGGCGCTAAAGCCGCCGAAGATCACCGAGTGCGGCGCGCCGATGCGGGCGCAGGCCAGCACCGCAATGGCCAGCTCGGGCACCATGGGCATGTAGATCGTGACGCGGTCGCCCTTCTTGACGCCCTTGGACTTGAGGACGTTGGCGAACCGGCTGGTCTCGCGCTGCAGGTCCTTGTAGGTGAGCTTGCGGACTTCGGGGCCCTTGCCCTCGGCGATCGGCTCGCCCTCCCAGACGATGGCTGTCTTGTCGCCCAGGCCGTCCTGGACCTGGCGGTCGACGCAGTTGTAGCAGAGGTTGGTCTTGCCGCCGACGAACCACTGGGCGTCGGGCAGGTTCCACTCTAGCACCCGGTCCCACTTCTTGAACCAGTGCAGGCTCGCGGCGTGCTCGCCCCAGAACTTCTCGGGGTTGTCGATCGACTGTCGGTACATGGCCTGGTACTGGTCGGAGGACTTGACGTGGGCCTTGGCGGAGAACTCGGCCGGGGGGGCGAAGTGGCGCTGCTCCTGCAAGATCGACTGCAGGGCGTCGGACGCCGAGGTCGAATCCGTGGATGCTCCGGGTGAAAAACGGATGGTCATGGAACCGCTCCTGTCGCGTGATGTTGATGCAGGCAAGATACCAGTCCGCCCGGACCGCGACGCACCCTCGGGTCCCACGCGGACAAACGAGCCCCTATAGCGGGTTGAACCGCCCTGCAAAGACAGATCTTAACTTAGGTTCGATGCTTCCGAGGGGCAAGGACCCGCAGGGTAAAGAACCATCTAAACCCTGTTTGGGGTTGTGTTTGAAGTTCGATACGCTTTCCGATACATCAAGGGACTTACCCCCATAGTCTTTAGTTATCTCGCGGTCTTGCGTGCGTTTTTCCTGCTGCTGCGCGCTCTGCTGAGGAGTGGGCCGTGTTCGACCAACCTGTTTTAGATGGTTCGATCAAAGTTGACAGTCACAAATGATCCGCTACACTGGTAGTCAATTGAGATTGAGTCTCAGTCGTAGTAGATTTGTTCGCCCTACCTTACTTCATGGAGAACACCATGCACCGTTTCAGTTCTGTGACGAAGTTCGCGGTCAGCCTGCTGGTGGCGGTTGTCTGGCAGGGGGGGGGCGCGGCGCCTGCCCACGCGGCCCTGATCCAGCCGGTCGAGGCCGACAGCAAGGATGTCTTTGTCTACCAGTTCCTCGGCGGCTTCAACTTCGAGACGATGGGCGTGGGCTTCCAGTCCATCCTGGCCGCCGGCGTCACCGGCGCCGGCCATGACGTGCAGACGTTCATCGACTTTGACCTCTCGGGCCTCTCGATCGCCTCCTCGGACGTCGCCTCGGCCCGGCTGAGCCTCTACGTCGTCGACGGCAGCTCGGTCGGCTTCCCCTTCGGCAACCCCTCGCCCGCCGGCGTGGTCGACGCCGAGGTCTACGCCGTCACCAGCCCCTGGACCGAGACGACCCTGACCTGGGGGACGCGCCCGACCGTCGGCGCCGGCGCCGTCGGCGCCACCGCGGTCAGCGGCTTTAATCAGTGGGTCGACTTCGACGTCACCGGTCTGATTCAGGACTGGCTCAGCGGCGCCCAGACCCAGTATGGCCTGCTGATCACCGCGGCCGCACCGGTGCTCGACCCCGATTCGGGCGACGCCGTCGCGCTGGTCTTTGAGTCTTCCTCGAATCAGCATCGCCCGCTGCTGGAGCTGACGCTTGTGCCCGAGCCGACGACGCTGATCCTGCTGGCCCTGGCCGGCCTGGCGGTGACGCGTCGGCGTCGCTCAGCCTGAGGGGGTGGGCCGTGGCGGGGGTTGTGATTGGGGTGCTGTGATCTCGGTCGCCGTGATCCGGGAGCAGGGACGAGCCACGACGTCGAGCGGATGATGAAGCCAGCAGTCGACATCCTCTGCCGCAGTTGTTGGGCGCGGGCCCGCCGGTTCTCCGCCCGCGGCTTCAGCCTCATCGAGCTGCTGGTGGTCATCGGCGTGGTGAGCCTGCTGATCGGCCTGCTCCTGCCCGCCGTGGCGCGCGGGCGAGACCAGGCACGCACCACCAGTTGCATGAGCAACCTCCGGCAGGTCGGCCTGGTCCTGACGGCCTACGTCAACGACCACGATCAGTGCCTGCCCCTGGTCGAGGAGCCGCTCTGGCGCAAGGGCCAAACGCCCAACTGGGACGCCGACCCGACCGACCGGCTGGCCCATCCCAACAGCTTCCTGAACGTCATGGCCCCTTACCTCGATGGCGGCGAGGTCATGGTCTGTCCCTCGGCCCTCCTGGGCTACCCCCGGTCGCACTTCGCGATGACCTACCGCATCGCCGCGGCCAACAACCGCAACGGCGTCACGCAGACGATCGACAAGCTCTTCGGCGTCAACGGCCAGGTGCAGTACGACTACAGTCTCAAGTACCTCAACGGCCGTCGTTACGAGCTGATGCACGTCGACGGCTCCGTGCTGCCGCCCAAGCTCGCCGAGGGGGCCGGGCCCTACTACCTCGCCCGCGACTTCATCGACCGCGACGACCGGGGCAACTTCGTCAAGCCCCACCGCGACAACTTCAACCAGCTCTTCCTTGACATGCACGTCGAGAGCCTCAGCCAGAGTGATTCGCTGACGTACCCCTGACGCCACCTAATGGATGTGAGTTGATCATGAGCCGTTCAAAGTGGATCAAACGCCTCGGTGTCTGGGGGTTCCTGTTCTTCCTGCTCAAGGGCCTGGCGTGGCTGGTCGTGCCGGTCCTGATCGCCAAGGGATTCCTTGGCGCCAATTCCTGACCTCAACCACTGGATCATCCACGAAGGAGTGAATCATGACTCAGACGCTCACCGCGCCCCGCCTGTCGGACGATCGCCGCCGGCAGATCCGTCAGGCCTTCGACGCCAACCGCAACCAGATGACCATCGTGCTCGCCCGCCAGCTCGGCGTGCCCGAGGCCGACGTGCTCGAGGCCATGACGCCCGACCTGGCCTCCGAGCTCGACGCGACGCGCTGGGAGGAGCTGCTGCGCTCCTTCGAGTCGCTGGGCAACGTCCACGTCGTGGCCTCGAACGCCTCGACCACCCTCGAGGCCTTCGGCCAGTTCGGCAACTTCAGCACCTGGGGCGACTACTTCAACGTCCAGACCAAAAGCCTGGACATGCACATCCGCGGCAAGACCCTGACGCGCGTCTTCGCCGTCGAAAAGCCCAGCCACATGGACGGCGTCTCGACCCTGAGCTTCCAGTTCTTCAACGGCCAGGGCGAGGCGGCTTTCAAGGTCTTCCTGACCTTCGGCGGCAAGCCCGTCGAGCCCGAGAAGCGGGCCGCGTTCGACAAGCTCCGCGAGCAGTTCGTCCGGTAGATTCCCTCTATCTTTCATGCACGGACCACCCAGGTCTCCCGCGGGGCCTGGGTTGTTTGTTTCCTCGAGGCCGCCCTCACTCATTTGACCCCGGGCGGCCCACGCGCCATAGTGTTTTTTCCAGCACCGACCTCCTGCCAAAGGGGAACCGCCATGTCGACTTTGGGGATTGTTCTGGGTGTTCTGGTCCTGCTCGTCGTTCTCCTGGTCTTCTGGCTGATCGCCACCTACAACGGCTTTGTCCGCGGCCGGGTGCGCGTGGACAACGGCTACGCCCAGATCGACGTCCAGCTCAAGCGGCGGTACGACCTGATCCCCAATCTCGTCGAGACGGTCAAGGGCTATGCCGCGCACGAGCGGCAGACGCTCGAGGCCGTCATCAAGGCCCGCCAGCAGGCCATCGACGCCTCGGGCGTCAAGGACCAGGCGATGGCCGAGAACCTGCTGACCGGCGCGCTGCGGCAGATCTTCGCGCTCAGCGAGCGCTACCCCGACCTCAAGGCCAACGCCAACTTCGCCCAGCTCCAGGAGGAGCTCGTCAGCACCGAGAACAAGATCAGCTTCGCCCGCCAGCACTACAACGACGTGGTGACCGGCTACAACATGTCCCTGGCGGTGTTCCCCTCGAACCTCGTGGCGGGCATGTTCAGCTTCCAGCGGCGAGATTTCTTTGAGACCGAGGCGCCATCCGAGCGGCAGGCCCCCAAGGTCCAGTTCTAGGCCCTGAGGTTCGCCATGCCCAGCGACGCCACGCCATCACGGCCGTCGGACTTCAGCGCCTACCCGCCGGAGACGACGTACCTCGACCTGATCGCCCGCAACCGGCGCAACAGCGTGCTGCTGGTGCTGGCGCTGGGCGCGCTGGCGGTGACGGTGATCGTCAGCGCCGCGGCGGGGGCGATCGTGTACGCCGGCGGCCAGCTCGACGCGCGGGCCGTCGGCCTGTCCGTCCTCGTCGCCGTGGCCGTGTTCATCCTCACCACCCTGTGGGGCTACTACGGCGGGAGCCGGACCATCCTGGGCATCAGCCAGGCCCAGCAGATCGACAAGCCGCAGGACCCCGAGCTGTTCAACATTGTCGAGGAGCTGTCGATCGCCGCCGGGCTGCCCATGCCGCACGTGCACCTGATCGACAGCCCGGCCATGAACGCCTTCGCCAC
>JADZET010000084.1 GCA_020850375.1 Phycisphaeraceae bacterium
AGCCGGATGCAGGGCCGCACCTTCCACCCCTTGCCCAGCTCGCGCCCGGCGTTCTTCGCGTCGGGCACGGCCTGGGCCCCGCCGCCCTTGGCGCCGGTGGGGTTCTCGGCACTGATGCTGCGCGTCTTGGCGCGGGAGAGCATGGGCAACGCGCCTAAGCCCAGGTTCAAACCAGCGGGATCGAACATGACGTGAATCTCCTGGTGAAAAAAGACGGATACGGGAGAAAACAGGATAATCAGGCCGCTCATGGAATGCACACGCCATCCCGATCGAGGCGCGAGCACGCGGGTGGCGGGTGATTGCCGGAATGGGTTAACTTATTCAGTCCGCCCATGTCGGGCTGGAACAAGAAAGGTCGTGCCGTGGATTTCCGAGCGAACCTGATCAACGGGCAGTGGCGTGAGTCCTCCAACGGCAAACGGCTGAAGAACATCAGCCCCGTCGACGCCGAGACAGTGTTGCACGAGCTGCCCGACTCCGAGCCCGCCGACGCCGTGGCGGCGGTCGATGCGGCCGCCGCCGCCCTGCCGGCGTGGGCCGCCCTGCCGCCGCAGAAACGCGGGGCGATTCTCCTCAAGGCCTCTGAGGTCCTCGCCAAGCGCCACGAGGAAGCCTCCCGCCTGCTCTCGCTGGAGATGGGCAAGCCCATCAAAGAATCGCGCGGCGAAGTCCAGCGAAGCGTCGATCTCTTCCGCTACTACGCGGGCTTCGGCTGGCGGCTGGCGGGCAAGTACGTCGCCTCCGACGCACCGGGCGAGGTCATCTACACCATCCCGATCCCCCTGGGCGTCGTGACGCTGATCACGCCGTGGAACTTCCCCTCCGCCATCCCCGTCTGGAAGATGGCCCCCGCGCTGGTCACGGGCAACACCGTCGTCCTCAAGCCCGCCAACCCCGCACCGGCGTCGAGCCACATCATCGCCGAGTGCCTCCAAGAGGCCGGCCTGCCCGCGGGCGTCCTGAACGTCGTCTTCGGCAGCGGCGCGAAACTCTCCGACCCCCTGACGCTCGACCCGCGCGTCAAGGGCATCTCCTTCACCGGCTCGTGCGGCGTCGGCGGCATGCTCTACCGCAAGGCCGCCGCCCCCGGCCGGCGCATCGGCCTGGAGATGGGCGGCAAGAACCCGCTGATCGTCATGGCCGACGCCGACCTCGACCAGGCCGCCCAGATCGCCATCGCCGGGGCCATGTATTCCTCCGGCCAGAAGTGCACCGCCACCAGCCGGGCGATCGTGCAGGAGTCCGTGCTCGAACCCTTCACGCAGAAGCTCGTCGAGCGCGTCGCCGCGATGAAGGTCGGCCATCCCTTGGAAGAAACCACCGAGATCGGCCCGGTCGTCGATCCCAATCAGCTCAAGAATGTGCTCGACTACGTGGCCATCGGCGTCAACGAAGATAAAGCGACCCTCGCCGTCGGCGGACGACGCGTCACCGATGGCGCCATGGCCAAGGGCTATTACGTCACGCCGGCCGTCTTCACCAACGTCACCGGGAAGATGCGCATCGCCCAGGAAGAGATCTTCGGCCCCGTCCTGGCCGTGATGAAGGCCAAGGACCTTGACGAAGCTCTATCACTCTCCAACGACGTCGCCTTTGGCCTGTCGGCCGGCATCTGCACCAAGGACATGGCCACCGCCGACGCCTTTGTCCGCCGCACCGACGCGGGCCTGCTGCACATCAATAACCCCACGGCCGGCGCCCAGGTCCACGTCCCCTTCGGGGGCCTGAAGGCCTCGAGCAGCAACGACCGCGAGATGGGCGAGGGCGGCATCGCCTTCTTCAGCAGCGTCAAGACGGTTTATCACAAGGTGTGAGGAGGAGGGGATTGGGGGTTGGGGGTTAGGGATTGGGGAAAGGCGGTCATGATCATCGTTGCTCTTCCCAATCCCTAACCCCTAATCCCCAATCCCTCGCCCATCCACCCCGCCGGTATACTGTCCCCTTCACCACCCCCTTCCCACGGAGGCTCCTCCATGTCTGAACAGTCCTACGGCATCCGACGCGACGGGTCCTTCTACACCCGCATCCACTGGGCCAGCCACACGGTCCAGACGCCCCTCTACTGGGTCTGCAACCTGATCGACGACGACATCGAGCGTCACGGCGGCACTTGGGGCGCCAACACCATGGGCCCCGCCAACGCCGTGCTCGACTTCTTCGGCGAGACGCAGACCATCGGCAAGGTCCGCATCTTCCACAACGTCGGCGCCCCCGAGAGCATCCTCGAAGAGCTGGCCAGCCAGATCAACCTCTACGTCAGCAGCGACGACAAGTGCCGCCGGCTCGGCGACGAGAGCGCCGACCTCAACCAGGTCAAGTGGACCAAGATCCTCTCGACCAAGATGGAAAAGAAAGAGCACTGGGCCGAGTTCAAGATCGAAAAGCCCATCGCCGCCAAGTACGTCCGCCTCGAACTGGTCAAGAACCACGGCACGCCCGCCGACCTGCCCTGGACCGAGACCAGCGAACTCAAGCTCTACCCGCCCGGCAAGTAAATCGCCGGTCATCTTCTAAGACATTCACCACGGAGGGCACGGAGAACACGGAGAACCAAACGTAGGGCACGCATCCTGCGTGCCACTGGAACGCGTCGGTGCTGCTGGCACGCAGGATGCGTGCCCTACAACTGCATTCCTCTGCCTTGACCCTCCGTGACCTCCGTGTCCTCCGTGGTGAAACTCCGACTCGCATTTCCTCGGAGGACCACCATGCCCCGTAACTCGACCTTTTTCGCCGCCACGGGCCTCTCGCGGAAGGCCGACCTGATCCCCGCCGTGGAAGAAGCCACCGCGGCCATGCTCGCCAAGTTCGACGCGGCCGGCAAAACGCCCAAGGCCGTGCTGTTCATCGAACGCATCGAGGGCATCAAGATCTACGCCGGCGACAAGGACAAGTTCCAGATCCCCCACGACATCGGCGACAC
>JADZET010000085.1 GCA_020850375.1 Phycisphaeraceae bacterium
CGTCGGATTGCACCATGACCCTCGTCGACCGCGCCTCGCGCATCCTCAGCGCCCTGGACGAGGAACTCTCGGAGTACGCCAAACGGCAGCTCACGCGCCGCGGCATCCGCGTGCTGACGAACATGTCCGTCACCGCGATGGACGAGCGCTCCGCCACGCTCTCGGATGGCCAGGTGCTCCCGGCCCGCACCGTCGTCTGGTGTGCCGGCATCGCCCCGCCGCCGCTCTTGGCCGAACTCGGACTGCCGCTCGACGGCCACGGCTACCTGCGCTGCGACCCGGACCTGCGCGTGACCGGCTCACCCCACGTCTGGGGCGTCGGCGACTGCGCCGCGAATCCCGACCCCAGCGATCCTCAGGGGCGCTCGTACCCCGCCACCGCCCAGCACGCCGTCCGCGAGGGCAAGGCCGCCGCCGCCAACATCCTCCGCGTCCTCGACGGCCTACCCACCAAGCCCCTGATCTATGCCTCGCAGGGCTCACTCGCCCCTCTGGGCTGCCGCACCGCCGTGGCCCGCGTCGGCCCCTTCAAGCTCAGCGGCTTCGCCGCGTGGTTCCTCTGGCGGACGGTCTACTGGCTCAAGATGCCCGGTCTCTCCCGCAAACTGCGCATCAGCCTCGACTGGACCGCGGGCCTTTTCTTCCGCCGCGAGTACGTCCAGCTCGGCGTCCACCGTCGCGCCGCATCGGCCCATGCCGACCACCCTACCTCCCAGGAAGTCACCGTCTGATCCCTTTGGAGACCCTCCGTGACCGACAAGATCCAGAAGACCGACGAGCAGTGGAAGCGGGCGCTCACCCCCGAGCAGTACCAGATCGCCCGCCGGCACGGTACCGAGCCGGCCTTCACCGGAGCCTACTGGAACACCAAGGACCCCGGCATGTACCGCTGCGCCTGCTGCGGCCAGCCGCTGTTCGACTCGGACACCAAGTTCAACTCCGGCACCGGCTGGCCGAGCTTCTTCGCCCCGGCCGACGCCTCCGTCGTGCAGGAAAAGACCGATACCACCCGCGGCATGACCCGCACCGAGGTTCTCTGCTCCCGCTGCGACGCCCACCTCGGCCACGTCTTCCCCGACGGCCCCAACCCCACCGGCCAGCGCTACTGCATCAACTCCGCCGCCCTGAAATTCGACCCCAAGACACCTCCGAAGGACAAACCTAACCCCTGATCCTGCCCCCGTTGTCGCCGCTTTGGCGGTTTCACGGCCCGATGGTACACTCCTGTGCTTCGCACCGATCGACCAGCCAGGAGAATCTGCCTTGAAATCGACCGAACTGCGGCCGGGCATGGCCGTCAAGATGGACGGGTTCGTCTACGTCATCACCCAGTTCCAGCACGTCACCCCCGGGAACCTGCGGGCCTTCATTCAGATCAAGATCAAGCGCGTCCCCGACGGCTCGATCATCGAGAAACGCCTGCGCAGCGGCGAAGAGGTCGAGGTCGTCAACCTTGACCGCCGCGAGATGGAGTACCTCTACTCCGACAACCGCGAGCACGTCTTCATGGACGGCGAGTCCTACGAGCAGCTCGGCCTGACCACCGAGTTCGTCGGCGACTCGATCCTCTACCTCAAGCCCAACACCAAGGTCAACGTCCTGATCGCCGAGGGCAAGCCCGCCGCGCTCGAGCTGCCCAAAACCGTCGACCTGCAAGTCACCGACACCACCCCCGGCATCAAGGGCGCCACCGCGACGAACCAGCTCAAGGAAGCCACGATGGAGACTGGCCTCAAGACCCGCGTCCCGCCCTTCATCGCCATCGGCGAGGTCCTGCGGATCAGCACCGAGGACGGCTCCTACCTCAGCCGCGCCTAAGGCCGAACGAATCCGAGATCTTCCCCAAGCCGAGCCAGCCCTCGGCTTTTTTCTTTGCTCGTTCTCCTCGGCCGCCGTCCGATGCCGGTTGCGTGCCAGCGGCGAGCGTTTCGCGCATGGCGTTTGGACGAAACGGCGGACAGGCACTATCCTTCCGGGCTTTGGGCGGGGGATCATCGAGTCTTTTTCGACCCGTTTTTCAGGAGCTTTCGTCCATGCAAACGGTCAAGGTCGGCGTCATCGGCTGCGGCGCCATCTGCGGCGCGTACATCAAGTTCTCCAAGACGTTCCCCATCCTCGAGTTCGTCGCCTTCGCCGACCTCGACTCCGCCAAGGCCCAGAAGGCCGCGACCGACAACGGCGGCAACGCCAGGGCCTGCACCGTCGACGAGCTGCTCGCCGACAAGAGCATCGACATGGTGCTTAATCTGACCATCCCCAAGGTCCACGCCGAGGTCGCCCTAAAGGCCCTCGAGGCCGGCAAGCACGTCTACAGCGAAAAGCCCCTGGCCGTCACCCGCGAGGAGGGCAAGCAGGTCATGAACCTCGCGGCCAAGAAGGGCCTGCGCGTCGGCTGCGCGCCCGACACCTTCCTCGGCGCCGGCGTCCAGACCTGCCGCAAGCTCCTCGACGACGGCGCCATCGGCAGGGTCGTCGCCGCCACCGCCTTCATGATGTGCGCCGGCCACGAGAGCTGGCATCCCAGCCCCGAGTTCTACTACAAGACGGGCGGCGGCCCCATGTTCGACATGGGCCCGTACTACCTCACAGCCCTCCTGCACCTGCTCGGCCCCATCACCAAGGTCGCCGGCCTGTGCACCACCACCCGCCCGCAGCGAACCATCACCAGCCAGCCCCTGGCCGGCACCGTCATCGACGTCGAGACCCCCGACCACATTGCCGGCACCGTGCAGTTCGCCTCCGGCGCCATCGGCACCGTGGTGATGAGCTTCGCCACCCGCGGCAACCCGCACTCGCCGATGACCCTCCTGGGCACCGAGGGCACCATCTCCGTCC
>JADZET010000086.1 GCA_020850375.1 Phycisphaeraceae bacterium
AGCACCGCCAGCCCCACCTGGAACAGAAACTTCTCCCACGAGTAAAACCCCTCCCGCGACCCCTGCTTCCGCCGCGCGCTCGTCAGCTTCAGGTAATCGTCGAACCCCCCCACCCCCGCCAGCCACAACAGGCACAGCACCGCCATCCGCACGTAGTAATTCCCCAGGTCCGCCAGCAGCAGCGTCGAGAACAGGATCGCCCCGACGATCATCACCCCCCCCATCGTCGGCGTGTTGGCCTTCTGCTTCATCAGCTGGTTCAGATCCTTGTTGTAGAACTCCGGGCTGTCCCCGATCTTCAGCCGCACCAGGAACCGGATCGTCCGCCTCCCCACCACCAGCACGAACACGAACGACAGCAGGATCGCCATGATCGCCCGGAACTCCGGGTACGTGAACGGCCGGACGAAGCCGTAAACGTCCCAGCTCTTGAGCACCTTCTCCAGCACATGAATCAGATTGAAAATCATGTTCCGCCGCCGGCCGAAGCCTGGGGTTGACCTTCGCCTTCCGCCGTCGCTCGCGCCCCGAGCGCCGGCAACAGTCTCTCGAGCGCCATCCCCCGCGACGCCTTGAGCAGCACCACGTCCCCCGGCCACACCAGCCCCGCCACCGTCGCCGGCTCCAATCCCTCCCACCCCGGCCACGCCGACATCCGCTCCGGCGGCCACTCCCGCGCCAGCTCCTGCGCCGTGAACATCGACAGCTTACCAATCAGCCCCACCACGTGGATCTTCTCCTGCTGCTGACGCAGGAACCTACCCACCTCCCGATGCGCCTCGGGACCAAACTCACCCAGCTCGAGCATGTCCCCCAGAATTGCCACTCGCCTCCCACCCTCCCGCACCGGGTGCGACGCCAGCGCCCCCAACGCCGCCCGCATCGACTCCGGGTTCGCGTTGTACGCGTCGTTGATCACCACCACCTCGCCCCGACCTCTCCCGAACCGCTGCACCGCCAGCCGCATCGCCACCGCGCTGACGCCCCGCAGCGCCACCGCGATCTCCGCGTCGCTCATCCCCATCCACCGCCCCACCGCCGCCGCCGCCAGCGCATTCCACGCGTTGTGCGCCCCGAGCATCGGCAGCCGTACGGTCACGCCTCCCATCTCGAACGCGATCCCATCTTCCCCCGTCCTGACCTCCCCGACCAATCGCAGATCACTGCCCTCGCTCGCCCCGAATCGAAGCACCCTCACCCCCGCAGGCGCCGCTTCCTCTAAAACCTCCCGGAACTCGTCATCCCCCGGCACCACCGCCACCCCGCCCTCGCAAAGCCCCGCGTAAAGGCAACGCTTCTCCCGAGCGATCGCCTCCCGCGACCCCATCTGCCCCACGTGCGCCGACCCGATGTGCGTGATCACCCCCACGTCCGGCCGAAGCATTCCCGCCAGCGGCGCGATCTCCCCCGGATGGTTCATCCCGACTTCCGCCACCACGAAGTCATCCCCCGCCGACGCCCCCAGCAACGTCAGCGGCACACCCAGGTGATTGTTGAAGCTCTTGGGACTCTGCGTCCCCCGCCATCGGCTGCTCAGCACCGTGTGGATCAGATGTCGCGTCGTCGTCTTCCCGCTCGACCCCGTCACCGCGATCACCTTCACCCCCGCCCGCCGCAGCACCTCCCGCCACGTCGCGCCGAGTTGCCCGAGCGCCTCGACCGTGTCCACCACCTCCAGCGCCGGCGTACCCTGCGGCACACGCCCCCCGAAGCTCTCACTCACGATCAGCAGCCCCGCCCCCGCCTTCGCCGCCGCGTCGAGGTAATCATGCCCGTCCACCCGCTCGCCCTTGATGGCCACGAACACCTGCCCCACGCTCAGCGTCCGCGAGTCAATGCTCACCCCGCGCAGCACCGCCGCGGCACCCGCCGGCTCGCGGCGCCAACGCCCGCCCAGCGTCGCCTTGATGCCAGCCGGCGTCCAGAAACTCCGTGCTTCAACCTCGTTCCGATTCACGCTTAGCACACTCATGGTCGTGACCGTTCGTTCAGGAACCAAACCGTCCCGCTCCCTCGGGCCGGCCCGCCATGTCCCTCAGCACCCCCGCCGCCTGCTCGCGGTCGTCGAAGTGCCGCTTGGCCTTCCCGATGATCTGATAGTCCTCGTGCCCCTTGCCCGCCAGCAGGACCACATCCCCCGCTGTCGCCCCGCGGATCGCCATCTCGATCGCCCGCTCGCGATCTGCCTCCACCTTCACCTTGCCCTTCGCCTGCTCCGGCACACCCCTGAGGATCTCCTCGATGATCGCCCCCGGCTCCTCCGTCCGCGGATTGTCCGATGTCACGATCACCTCGTCCGCCAGACGACAAGCCACCGCCGCCATCTTCGGCCGTTTCGTCCTGTCCCGATCCCCGCCGCACCCGAACAGCACGACCAATTTCCCCTCCGTCACAGGACGCAGCGCCAGCAGAACGTTCTCAAGCGCATCATGCGTGTGCGCATAATCCACAAGCACGCCCGGCAGCCCGCCACCCTCCACCGCCACCGGCTCAAGCCTCCCCGGCGGCGCCGGGCACTTCTCCAACGCCCCCGGCAGATGCCGCGAAAGATCCACCACCACGTTCGACGCCGCCAGCGCCTGCAGCGCGTTGTACACGTTGTGCCGCCCAACCAACGGCATTTTCACCTGCACGCTCCCCCAGGGCCCCTCCATCCGCACCAGGCTCGAACTCGACCCCAGATCGAGAATGCTCGCCGACGCCGGATGACACCCCGGCCACGCCTCATCCTCCGACCCCGCCTTGCCGTTGCGCACCCGACAGCTCACCACCCGCTCGACCCGCCCGAACGCCTCGATCATCCGCCCCGCCGACGGATCATCCGCATTGACCACCGCCCATCCCTCATCCCCCATCGCGCCGAACAGCTTCGCCTTCGCCCCCGCATACGCCTCCATCGTCCCGTGATAGTCCAGGTGATCCCCCGTCAGGTTCGTGAACACCCCCACCGCGAAGTTCACCCCCGCCACCCGGCCCTGGTCCAGCGCGTGGCTCGACACCTCAACCGCCGCCGCCCGGCACCCGTTCTCCACCATCCTCGCCAGCAGCCGGCTCAGCGCGATCGGCCCGGGCGTCGTCTGGTCCGCCCCCTTCCGCTCCTTCCCGTCATCCACCACCACCGTCCCGACCAGCCCACACCGCAGCCCCATCTGCCCCAGCAGATGCTGGATCAGAAACGCCGTCGTTGTCTTGCCGTTCGTCCCCGTCACCCCGATGACCTTGAGCTTCTTCGATGGCTCCCCGTAGAACCGCTCCGCCAGCCGGCTCGACACCGCCTGGTCCACCACCACCCCCGTCACCCACACCGCCTCGCCCGCCGGGTCAACCTTCTGCGCATCCATCGGTCCCTCGCAGATCACCGCCCCTGCCCCCGCCTCCAGCGCCTGCCCGATGAACGTCCGCGCGTCCGTCTTCTCTCCCCGCCGCGCCACGAACACAAACCCCTCTCCCACCTCCCGCGAGTCATCCGTCAGCCCCGACACCTGGCGCGCACCATCTCCGCGAACGACGTTCAGGCCCATCCCCTTGATCAGATCCTCGATCCGCATCGCCATCCCTCGTCATTTCCCCCGCGCCGACCCCTCCGACACTGGATTTTATCGGCCCACCACCGCACCCAGCGTGCAAAGAATGCCCTCCTCCGCTGCCTCCGATCCCCCCTCCCACGTCACGCCAAATGCTCTTTAATCCTTCACTTCGACCTGATATCGCCCCCCGAATCCGCCGATTGATCTCACGGAAGACCCATGCCCCCGCCCGCCGACGTCGGCCGTCCGTTCGAGGCCGACCCCTGCGGCGTCTGACCGTCCCGGAACCCACCCATGAACGCACGACAGGGCCCCATCGACACGCTCCGCTCGCGCGGCCGCGACCCCAAGCATCAGCCCGCCAAGGTCGCCCGCGCCCGCGCCAAGACCGCCGACAAGCCCGACGTGCAACGCCGCAGGCTGCGCCTCGAATACCCCTCCAAGCAGATCATCGTCGAGATCACCCAGCCCCTCGGCAGCCGCGTCAGCTTCCGCGTCATGCCCCAAGACATCAGCGCCCACGGCATCGGCTTCTTCCACGCCCGCTTCGTCCACAAGAACAGCCTCTGCGAGGTCATGCTCCCGACCCTCGACGGCGAGATGTACCTCGCCCGCGGCCGCGTCGTCGACTGCATCCACGTCAACGGAACCCTCCACCGCGTCGCCGTCTGCTTCGAGCACCCCATCGAGCTCGACCAGTTCGTCCCCCTGACCGCCGTCCAGATGCAGCAGGCCTCCGAGGAGATGCGGCAATACCAGCAGGAACAGGCCGCCCAGTCCGGCGCCGACCCGCTCAACCAGCTCATCGGCCGCGCCATCGTCGTCGACGACCTGGCCGTCGACCGCCGGCTCTTCGTCGCCTGGCTCAGCGGCATCGGCCTCGAGGTCCAGGAGATCGAGGACGGCGAGACCGCCCGCAAGGCCGTCGAGGAGGGCGTTGACCTGGTCATCCTCGACATGCACCTCCATGGCGCCGACGGCGTCGAGCTGACCAAGACCCTGCGCGGCATGGGCTACAGCGGCCCGATCATCGGCGTCTCGGCCGACGAGTCCCCCGAGATGCAGGCCAAGGCCCTCGAGGCCGGCTGCAACAATTTCCTGACCAAACCCTTCGAGTCCTCCGCCCTCGTCAACGCCGTCCTGCAACTCCTCCAGCCCCTGAACATCGGCGGCACCGAGGACGGCTGGATCCACAGCTCCCTCGCCAGCGACCCCGCCATGAAGCCGCTGATCAAGGAGTTCGTCACCGGCCTGATCGCCCTCCAGAAGAACCTCACCGACGCCGTTCGCACCGACAACAAAGAGAAAATGTCCGAGATCTGCTACCAGCTCAAGGGCGTCGGAACCAGCTACGGATTCGAGGCCGTCACCCAGCTCGCCCGCGTGGCCATCGCCAAACTCAACGACACCACCGCCGACCCAGCCGCCATCCGGACCTCGGTCAGCCAGCTCGTCCAGCTCCTGCACCGACTCTCCCCAGATTGATCCCCCGCCTCACACCACCCGCGCCACGATCGCCGGCGTCTCGCCCTCACGCACCCACACGCTTCCCCGCCCCCGATGCCCCGCCAGGTCCGTCAGCCGGCGAAGGTACCTCATCAACTGATCCTCCTTGAAGCTCATCAGAAAATCCATGGGCGCCGTCCGGTTGTGCTCCCGAATCGTCTCGATCATCTGATGTTTGCTCATCGCACGTCTTCCTCAAGAAGGGTCCATGGTTCCAGGCCCGCCAAGGCCCGCCGTCCGATACCCTGGCCCCGGCTCCGGTATCTCGCGGCCCCTTGCATCGACCCGTCCGTTAACCTCCCTTGAACGTGTAACCAACCCAGACCTTGGCCACGATCACCCTCCAACCACTCACGCCACCCCACTTCCTCCGGGCCTCGCTGCGGCCAACAAAGCCACCCGCCCCCATCCTCCCGCAGCCACGTCATTCTCGGACCAACTCGCAGACACCCCGCGATCCCTCATCACACCACTTGCCCCCCAACCACATGCCGGGCTAGGTTATCGGCCATGTTCCTCTCTCACAGCCCCGCGCACACGTCCCCGAAGTTCCGAGAACTCCCCCGCCTCTTGTTCACCCTCCTGCTCGCCGCGCTCCTGCTCCCCCTGCCCGCCTGCGACGATCGCTCCCCCTCCGCCGCCCCCACGGGCCCGCTCCTACGCTTCGTCTCCAGCGCCGACCATCACCACCTCGACCCCCAACGCATGAGCTGGATGCACGACATCCGCATCGCCGACTGCCTCTTCGACCCCCTCGTCCGCCTGTCCACCCCCGACCTCACCCTCCAGCCCGCCACCGCCCGCCACTGGACCATCTCGCCCGACGGTCGCACCTACCGCTTCACCCTCCGCACCGACGCCCGCTGGTCCAACGGCGACCTGGTCACCGCCCACGACTTCCTCGCCGCCTGGCGCCGCGCCATGCTCCCCGACACCGCCGCCGACTACACCCAGCTGTTCTGGCTCATCCGCGGCGCCCGCGACTTCTTCCACTGGCGATCCCGACAGCTCGCCGACTACGCCCAATCCCCCGGCCCCCACGACGTCCAGACCGCCGAGCGTCTCTACCGAGAAGCCCTCGCCCACTTCGACGCAACCGTCGGCCTGCACGCCCTCGACGACCACACCCTCGAAGTCCAGCTCGATAACCCCACCGCCTACTTCCTCGAACTCTGCACCTTCGCCTCCTTCCTCCCCAACCACCATCCAAGCCTCGAAAAACTCCTCCAGTTCGACCCCGCCACCGGCCGTGTCGAGCCCGACGTCGCCTGGGTACAGCCCCGCAACCTCATCTCCAACGGACCCTACACCCTCGCCCGCTGGCGGCCCAAACGCGACCTGCTCCTCCTGCCCAACCCCAACTACTACGCACGCGACCAGCTCCGCAACGCCGGCATCCTCGAACGCGTCGCCGGCAACGAACAGATCGCCCTGCTCTGGTACCAGCGCCGAGAGGTCGACTGGCTCCCCGACATCCCCACCGCCAAACCCGTCGTCCTCCACCTCCTCCAAGGCGATCGCCCCGACACCCACCTCGTCCCCGCCGCCGGAACCTATTTCTACAGCTTCAACTGCCTGCCCACCCTTCCCGACGGCACGCCCAATCCCCTCCATGACCCCCGCCTCCGACGCGCCCTGTCCCTGACCATCGACCGACAGACCATCGTCCAGAAGGTCACCCGCCTCGGCGACCGACAGCCCATCGCCCGCACCTTCATCCCCCCAGGCGCCATGCCCGGCTACTCGCCCCCTTCCGAGGCCGGCGCCGCCTTCGACCCCGACGCCGCCCGACGACTCCTCGCCCAGGCCGGCTACCCCGACGCCTCCTCCCTCAAAAACCTCTCGATCATCTACAACACCGGCGCCGGCCACGAGAATATCGCCCAGCAGATCGCCGCCGCCTGGCGACAGCACCTCGGACTTAACGTCAAACTCGAGGCCATGGAGAGCAAGGTCTTCAGCGAACGTGTCAAGTCACACAACTTCACCATCTGCCGCTCGAGTTGGTTCGGCGACTACCGCGACCCGACCACCTTCCTCGACAAGATGATCTCCGACAACGGCAACAACGACACCGCCTACAACAACCCCGCCTACGACGCCATCCTCGCCGCCGCCGCACGCCAGCCCAACCCCCGCTACCGGCTCGAACTCCTCCAAGAGGCCGAGTCCATGATGCTCGGGGAATCCCCCATCGCCCCGATCTATCACTACGTCCGCTTCGAACTCTTCGACCCCGGCCACGTCCTGAACCTCTCGCCCAACCCCTGGGCCCGCTACCGCCTCGAACTCGTCGAACTCCGCTGACCCCACACCCGTCGCCATCGACCATGGCGGCGCCCCGCCCACTCACCGCCGAAAATTACGGTAAAATCTATCCCCATGGGCCGACTCCTCGTCCGACGTCTGCTCCAAGTCCCCCTCATCCTGGCCATCGTCTTCCTCTGCACTTTCACGCTCGCCTGGATCGTCCCCGGCAACCCCCTCGAACGCACCGACGGACCGCGACCTCCCCGCGAGGTCCAGCAGGCCATGCTCCGCCAATACAACCTCGACAGCCCCGCGCGTTTCCTCGTCTCCTACGCCCACGGCCTCGTCCGCGGCGACCTCGGCCCAAGCCTCCAGTACCGCCACCAGCGCGTCAACGACATCATCGCCACGGGACTCCCCGTCAGCGCCGCCCTCGGCGCCCTGGCCATCCTCATCGCCATGATCCTCGGCCTCCTCGCCGGCGCCGTCGGCGCCCTGCGCCCCGGCTCCATCCTCGATCACCTCACCCTCTCAAGCTCCCTCCTGGGCGTCAGCCTCCCCTCGTTCGTCATCGGCGCCGTCCTCCTGGCCCTCGTCGCCGGCAAGCTCGCCCTGCTCCCCTTCGGCCCATGGGAATGGCCCGGCTGGCACATTGGGTCCGCCCACTGGTGGTCCGACGCCGCCGACGCCCTGGCCCATATGCTCCTGCCCGCCATCACCCTCGCCGCCGCACCCGCCGCCTACATCGCTCGCCTGACGCGCCTCGGCCTGGCCGACGTCATGGCCAGCGACTACATCCGAACCGCCGCCGCCAAGGGACTCGCGCCCGGGCAGATCCTCCGCCGCCACGCGATGAAGATCGCCTTCCTCCCCGTCCTGAGCTTCCTCGCACCCGCCGCCGCCGCCGCGATGACCGGCTCATTCGTCGTCGAGCAGGTCTTCGCCATCCCCGGCTTGGGCAACGACTTCGTCCGCGCCGTCCAGAACAAGGACCAATTCCTCATCCTCGGCCTGGTCCTGGTCTACTCCACGATCCTGATCGTCTTTAATCTCGTCGTCGACTTGGCTTATGTCTGGATCGACCCCAGAATCCAGATCGCCGAAGCATGACCACCGATAGGCCATTTGACACCAGATGTACATATCTTAATCTATGAATTCTGGGGACCGGGGTGGCAGTTTGCATCGCTAAACCGATAAACAACCACGGGTAAGGGGGTCAAGGGCGTGGCGATCCGGCCGCGCTTAACCTCCAGGGCATCGACCCCACACGGTTTTCGGAGACCCACACATGGCAACGTCCGCCAAAGCCCGCATCCTCATCGGCAAGCCAGGCCTCGACGGCCACGACCGCGGCGCCAAGTACGTCGCCCACATCCTCCGCGATGCCGGCTTCGAGGTCATCTACACCGGCATTCGACGCACCCCCGAGCAGATCGTCGACGCCGCCATCCAGGAGGACGTCGCCGCCCTGGGCCTCTCCCTCCTCTCGGGCGCCCACAACGAACTCTTTAAACGCGTTCTCGACCTGCTCAAGGAAAAGGGCGCGTCCGACATCGTCGTCTTCGGCGGCGGCGTCATCCCCGAGAAGGACATCCCCGGCCTCAAGGCCATCGGCATCGCCGAGGTCTTCACCCCAGGCACATCCGCCAAGACCATCGTCGAGACCATCGAACGCCTGCTCGCCACCGGCTCCGCAAAGTAAGCCCCACGATCCCCCACCCGCTGCTGATGGACCCCAACCTCCAACAGCTCGTTGAAACCATCTCCCCCACGGGCTCAACCGCCCAGCCCGGGGCCCCATCCGGCGCGCTCGGTCCCCCCACCGCTCAGCAGATCCGCGCCGCCGCCAAGCTGATGACCCTCATCGGCGACCAGCCCCACCGTCTGCCCGAACTCTTCCAGGGCATGACCACCTGGCCACAGGCCCGACTCGTCCTTGGCGTCACCGGCGCCCCAGGCTCGGGCAAGAGCACCGTCACCGACCACCTGATCGCCGAGTTCCGCCATCGCTTCCCCGACCGCCGCATCGGCATCATCGCCGTCGATCCCTCCTCGCCCTTCACCGGCGGGGCCGTCCTCGGCGACCGTGTCCGCATGATGCGTCATGCCACCGACCCGATGGTCTTCATCCGCTCCCTGGCCTCCCGCGGACACCTCGGCGGACTCACCCTCGGCGCCAAGGGCGTCGTCCGCATCCTCGGCCTGCTCGGCTGCGACATGGTCATCATCGAGACCGTCGGCGTCGGCCAGAGTGAGGTCGAAGTCGCCGGCGTCGCCGACCTGGTCACGGTCATCCTCGCCCCCGGCCAGGGTGACTCCGTCCAGATGCTCAAGGCCGGCCTGATGGAAGTCGCCGACCTCTTCGTCGTCAATAAGGCCGACCTTCCGGGGGCCGAGACCCTCCACCGCCATCTTCTCCAGGTCATGAGCCTCAGCGACCCCATGACCTGCGATTCCCATCACCAAGCGGACAATGCTCATCCGCAATCCGATGCCCCCCCCGACGCCGAGCCTCAGGACGACTGGGTCGGACCCGTCGCGCGGCGATGGGGCATGCCTGATGTCTTCATGATCGCCGCCAACGAGCACCGCGGCATCCCCGAGCTCCTGGACCACCTCGAATCCCAGGCCCGCTCCGCCGGCCCGCGCTGGATGAACCGTCGCGAGGAATCCCTCAACCTCGAGATCCGCGAGTCCGTCCTCGAGGAAGCCCGTCGACGCCTCGAACAAACCCTCAATCACAACGGCTCCGCCGCCGGCCGCGTCCAACGTGTCCTCAGCGGCCAAACCTCCGTCCGGCAGATGGCCCAGGAACTCCTAGAGAGAACCACCGCCCAGCCCGACGCCTGATCCCACACCCCCCACACCCCAAGGTGATACTCCGATGCCCGACCCCATCCAACCCATCGAACAGGCCAAACAGCAATGGCACGACGGCATGGTCGCCAAGACCTTGTCGAAATTCCCCGAACGCGACCCCCAGTTCCTCACCGTCTCGGGCAAGGAGGTCGATCGCCTCTACACCCCCAGCCCCGACGGTCTCGAAGCCTACAACGCCAAGCTCGGCTTCCCCGGCCAATATCCCTTCACCCGCGGCGTCCAGCCCACCATGTACCGCGGCCGACTCTGGACCATGCGCCAGTACGCCGGCTTCTCCACCGCCGAGG
>JADZET010000087.1 GCA_020850375.1 Phycisphaeraceae bacterium
GACGTGGCGGTCGCCGTCCTTGACGGGGACGCAGATGAAGGAGGTGGGGGGGGTGGCGGGGTCGCCGGGTTTAGGTGTGGGGCGTGAGCCGGTGCGGTTGAGGAAGGCGGGGTCGCGGTGGATGTCGGGGGTGACGTGGGGCTTGCCGGTGGCGAGGACCTTGCCAGTGATGCCTTCGCCCAAGGCGTAGCGGCCGCGCTGCATTTCTTCGCGGGTCAGGCCGATGGCGGCGACGATGCGGACCTGCTCGATGGAGTCGTCCCAGAGGGCGAGGGAGGCTCTTTGGACGTTGAGGCTTTCGCTGAGGAGGGCCATGGCGCGTTGAAAGACTTGGCCGAGCTCGAGCGTTTCGCCGAGTAATTGGCTGATCTTTTCCAGGATGTCTAATTCATGTTCGGCACGTGTCATGGAGTGCCTAATTTATCATCATTTTATATGCGGGGCAAGGGGTTGGATCCTGGCCCGACCGAGGTCAGTGAGGGCTGGGTTTTAGAAAGGGATGGATTTCGTGCGCACCTTAGGGGATCGAGATGGGGGGATCGAGAGTGGTTGTTCAAAGAAGGGCAGATGTTGTGCGTGGGGTTCTTAAAGCAGACAGGGCGGAGGTCGGTGGTGGGTGTGCGCACCTCGGGGGCGCGTCGGGCTTGGGTGGAGAGGCGTGTGGGGGAGAAGAGGCACATGAGCGAGGGGATGGACAGGGTGATGCAGGAACTGGACCGGGAATTTCTGCGGATGCTGATTGAGGAGCATCGGAGTGTGACGGTGCCGCGGCTGGAGAGGCTGTGGAAGTACTACCGGAATCCTTGGCGGCGATCGGACGACCGCGACGGGCGGCGACGGGTCTGGCAGGAGAAGGGGCTGCCGGCGCGGCTGCAGTGGTCGGGGCTGGAGTCGGGTCGCGAGGTGGTGGTCGAGAACGACATCGCGTGGCGTGTGCAGACGATGGTGGACTTCATGTTCGGGCGGGCGTTCTCGATCCAGAGCATGGCGGGTGATCCGAAACAGGCGGAGCGGATCGAGGCGTTCCTTAAGGGAGTGTTCGAGGGCAGCGGTGGGGTGGGGTTCTTCCAGGACCTGGCGCTGCTGGGGGCGGTGTATGGACATGTCGACGTGCTCGTGCGGGCGATCGGGGCCCCCGCCGGGATGCACGCAGGGAGCGCGGGCGGGCGAGGTGGGTTGCCCGGCGAGCACGGTCGGCCTGTCCATGGGGAGGTGATGCTGGAGCTAGTCGAGGCGCCGCGGGGCGTGGCGGTGTTGGACCCGGATGACTACCGGCGGATCGAGGCATATGTGGTGCACTACCGGCGGGAACTCAACGAGGTTGAGCAGGCTGGGGCGGCGGAGCGGTGGGGGAGGCGGGTGCTGGGTCTCGGCGGGGGGTCGCGTCGGATGAGTGTGGAGGTGACGCGGGTCTGGACGGACGAGTGCGCGTATGTGCTTGAGGGGTCGGCGGGGGAGTGGGAGCTGACGGAGCGCGAGGTGAACGTGCTGGGGCGCGTGCCGGTGGTGCACATTCAGAATCTGCCGCAGCCGTTCTGCTACGAGGGGCTGAGCGAGGTTGAGGCGCTGATCCCGCTGCAGGATGAGCTGAACACGCGGTTGTCGGACCGGGCGAACCGGGTGACGTTCCAGAGCTTCAAGATGTACCTGGGCAAGGGGATCGAGAAGTTCACGGAGCGTCCGGTGGGGCCGGGGCAGATGTGGGCGACGGACAACCCGGAGGCGTCGATCGAGGAGTTCGGGGGGGATTCGGCGAATCCGTCGGAGGACGCGCACATCCAGGAGGTCCGCGAGGCGATGGACAAGACCAGCGGGGTGCCGCCGCTGGCGGCGGGGCTGCTGGGGGCGAAGGTGGGGAACCTGACGAGCGAGAGCGCGCTGCGGGTGGTGCTGATGGGGCTGCTGTCGAAGACGGAGCGGAAGCGGGTGTCGTACGGGGCGGGGATCGAGCGGATGTGCGAGATGGTGCTGGAGCTGGCGGACGTGACGGGGATGCTGCCGAGCGCGGCGGAGGACCGGGGGGTGCGGATCGATTGGCCGAGCGCGCTGCCGGAGAACCTGTCGCAGAAGCTGGCGGAAGCGAAGGCGAAGGTGGAACTGGGCGTGCCGGCGAAGCAGGTGCTGATGGAGCTGGGGTATGGGGACGTGGTGTGAGAGGGGTTAGGGGTTGGGGATCAGGGACTGGGATCCGGGGCTTGCGCCCCGGCTTGGAAGAAGAGAGGAGTCGAGGCATGGCGGAGGCATTGGGGCATCAGGAAGTAGAGATGGCGCCTGAGCAGGCGGGGCATCGGCTGGTAGCGCTGGAGGGGGAGTTGGAGAAGGCCCGCGGGGAGCTCAAAGACGCTCGAGGGCTGGTGGAGAAGCTCGAGCGTCGGCAGCGGATCGATGAGTTGCTGGCGGAGTCGGACGCGGTGGACCTGGAGGCGGCGCGTCTGCTGACGGAGGCGGCGGTGCAGTTGATGGATGAGCCGGACCTGAGGCTGGCGGTGGATGACCTGCGGAGGCATCGGCCGTACTTGTTCCGGCAGCGGCACAAGCGGGGGAGCGTGATGGGGGCCCGGAGTGAGACGGGGGAGCGGCTGGAGGTTGAGGGTGAGAAGGCGCGGGAGAGCGGAGATCGTCGGACGCTGCTGCGTTATCTGAGGCTCAAGAGGAGGGGGGAGTAGGGGAGAGAGCAGGGGAACAGTTGAACAGGTGGGCGGTTGAGCGAGGGTCGGGGGAGCGTTTGGGTGGGTGGTGAGGTCAGGGACTTTTAGCAAGGGAGATTGGGATGGCGTTTACGGGGAAGGCGACGTATTCAGCGGGGAGCACTCTGCCGGAGCTGGTGGAGGACGTGGGGGACATCATCGGGATCGTCAGTCCGTACGAGACGCCGCTGCTGGACCACCTGGGTGATGCGGCGCGCGGGGCGATGAGCACGGTGCACGAGTGGCTGGAGGATGAGCTGCTGCCGAACACGGACGTGATCTCGGACGGGAGCATCAGCAACGGGTTGACGGAGACGGCGTTCGACGTGGCGCATGGATCTCGATTCCGTGTCGGCGACCAGGTGCAGGCGGAGGGATCGCATGAGGTGATGCTGGTGACGGGGGTTTCGACGAACACGCTGACGGTGACGCGCGGTTACGGCGGGACGACGGCGTCGGCGATCACGAACGGGAAGGTGCTGCGTATCCTGGGCAACGCGGCGCTCGAGGGTGATGATCGGCCGGCGACGCGGTACACGAACCGTGTGCGGAGGCAGAACTACACGCAGATCTTCACGGCGAGCGTGGAGGTGTCGGGGTCGCAACTGGCGGCGCGGCGGGTGGGCGTGGAGGACGAGTTGGATTACCAGAAGCAGGAACGGCTGCGGGAGCTGTTGCGGGACCTGGAGAACTGCGTGATCCACGGGGTGTCGCCGGCGTCGACGCAGCAGGGGTCGTCAACGGTGCGTCGGACGATGACGGGGATCGTCCCGTTCCTGAGCACGAACGTGTTCGTGAATGGGACGGGCGGTTTCCCGGCGGGCGGGGGCACGGGGACGGATGAGCTGAGCGAGGCGCAGCTGAACACGGCGCTGCGGCAGATCTGGGAGCAGTCGTCGAGCCGGGTTGACACGATCGTGGTCGGCGGGATCCAGAAGC